>JACRPB010000056.1 GCA_016214175.1 Rhodocyclales bacterium | reverse complement strand
GGCCAGCCGCTGCTGGTCGGCGGCCAGACCTACGCGCTGGTCGCCGAACCTTCGGCCGAAGACCTGACGCAGATGAACGTCGGCCTGCAAACGCCGTCGGGCGCGACCATATCCATTCCCGCGGCGCTGGTGGCCGGCGGCACCCTCGGCGGCCTGATGAGCTTTCGCACCGAAGCGCTCGACACCGCCCAGAACGCGCTCGGCCGCGTCGCCATGTCGCTGGCATCCACGATCAACGCCCAGCATCGCCTCGGCCAGGACCTCGACGGCAATGCCGGCGGCGACTACTTCTCGCCGCTGGCGGGAACGGTCCTCGGTGCGCCGACCAACGCCGGCACCGCCACCGTCGCCGCCACCATCCGCGTCAGCGACTACCGCGTCGCCTACGACGGTACCAACTACAACGTCACTCGCCTTTCCGACAACAGCAGCGTCAGCAGCTCGCCGACCATGCCGATGGTGGTCGACGGCATCCGGCTGTCGCTGTCGGCCGGCACGCCGGCGGCCGGCGACGTCTTCCTGGTGAGCCCCGGCGCGCTGCCGAGCGAGCACGTCACCAAGGTCGCTTCAGCCAGCAGCGCCGTGCTGACGACGACCGGCTCCAATTTGCAGACCCTCGCCGACAGCGACTACCGCCTGCTCGTTACCGACGACGGCACGCTGTCCCTGACGCGTCTTTCCGACGACACGACCTGGGTCGGCTACGGCGCGACGCAGGCCGACGCGCTGACGAACCTGATGGAGCAGGTCGCCCCGATCGGCTTCTCGATCGAACTCGCCGCCGGCACCGCTGCGGTCGGCGACAGCTTCCTGATCCGCGCCACGCGCTACGCCGCGCGCGACTTCGCCGTCGATGTTGCCGCCGCGCGCAACATCGCGCTCGCGCAAGGTTTCCGCACCGGCGCGGCGACCACCAACGGCGGCACCGGCACCATCAGCGCCGGCAGCGTCGTCAAGACCGATACGCCGCTGGCGGCGCCGGTCAAGCTCACTTACGACGCCGCTTCCAACAGCCTGCTGGGCTTCCCGGTCGGCGCCCGGGTCATCGTCGGCAGCGTCAGCTACACGGTGACCTCGACCACCCAGGGCATCCCCTATTCCTCCGGCCGCAACGTCAGCTTCAACGGCGTCGGCTTCGTGCTCGGCGGCACGCCGGTGCAGGGCGACACTTTCATCGTCAATCCCTCCGGCGCCGTCAGCGCCGGGAACGGCGGCTACGCGGACCTCTTCGGTACGCCGACGGCCGCGCCGCCCGCGGTGACCGGCAGCGTGACGCCGGCCACGGCCACGACGCCGCTCGCCATCGTCACCGGCGCCAACGACGCCTTCACCGTCAGCGTGGACGGCGGCGCCGCCGTGACGGTGACGCTGACCGCCGCCAGCTACACCGCCAGCGCGCTCGCCGCGCACTTGCAGACGCGGATCAATGCGGCGCTGACGGCGGCCGGCCAGAACGCGTCGTCGGTCGGCGTGGCCGCGAACGGTGCCGGGCAATTGACGGTGACTTCGGCTAGCGGCGGCGGTTCGGTGGCGCTCGGCGTTGCCGCCGCCAACCTCGGCAGCGCGGTGGTTGCGGCCGGCCAGGTGACGACGACCGGCAGCCTGCCGGCCAATACCGTGACGCTCACCTATCACCAGGCGACGACGGGCGGCCTGCCGGCGCGCCTGACCGGCTTCCCGGCGGGCAGCGTGGTCACCGTCACGCTTGCCGACGGCACGACGACCGAGTATGCGATGAACTCGGCCGATGCCGACACCGACGCCGCCAACCTCGCCGACTACGTCGATTTCACCAGCGGCGCGACCATCGCCTTCAACGGCATGCGCTTCAGCATCTCCGGCGCGCCGGTCGACGGCGACCAGTTCAGTCTCGCGCCCAACAGTTCGGGTTCCGGCGACAACCGCAATGCGCTGGCGATCGGCGGCCTGCAACTCACCAACCTGCTCGACAACGGCACGGCCACCTACCAGTCGGTTTATTCGAGCATGGTCAGTCTGGTCGGCAACAAGGCGCGCGAAGTCGACACGACGCTGACGGCGCAGCAAAACCTCGTCACTCAGGCCACCAATGCCGTCGAGTCGATTTCGGGCGTCAATCTCGACGAGGAGGCCGCCAACCTGATGCGCTATCAGCAGGCCTACCAGGCCTCGGCCAAGATGATCGACATGTCGAGCAAGCTGTTCGAATTGGTCCTGGGCCTCGGCAACTAATCGGAACGAAGACATCATGAGAATCAGCACCGGCATGATCTACGACAGCGGCCTGCGCTCGATGCACGACCGCATGTCCAGTCTCCTGCGCACGCAGCAGCAGTTGTCCACCGGACGGCGCATCCTGAGCCCGTCCGACGATCCGGTCGCCGCCGCGCGCGCGCTGGAAATCAGCCAGGCGCAGGCGGTCAACGGCAATCAGGAGACCGCGCGCAACAACGTCAAGAGCACGCTCGGCATCATCGACGGCCAGCTCGACTCGGCCGAAAACATCATGCAGCGCGTGCGCGAACTGACCGTGCAGGCCGGCGATGCGGCGCTCGCCGATACCGACCGCGCCAGCATCGCCACCGAACTGCGCGCGCGCTTCCAGGAAATGGTGGCGCTCGCCAACAGCCGCGACGGCAACGGCCAGTACCTGTTCGGCGGCTACCAGTCCAACAACCAGCCCTTCGCCGGCAGCGTCGAGAACGGCGTGCGTTACGGCGGCGACGACGGTGCGCGCACCCTGCGCGTGTCGGGCTCGCGCGAGCTGCCGATCAGCGAGTCCGGCAACTCGGTGTTCATGAACATCATGAGCGGCAACGGCGTCTTCGCCACCGGCGTGCAGAGCGCCAAGTCCGCCAATGCCACGCAGATGCGCTTCGAAGGCGCCAACAGCATCGTCAATCCGCCGCCCAGCACCGGCAACCTCGAACTGCGCTTCTGGGTCGATACCGCCGGCGGCGTGACCACGCCCGGGCAAGGCGTGGGCAGCGTCGCCGTGCCCCTGACCTACACCAGCGGCACCGACAACCAGTTGATCGTCGACATCGACGGCGGCGCGCCGCTGCTGGTCGATCTCGATCCGCTGGCGGCGCCGGGCGGAACCACCTATGCCGACACCCAGGCGGTCGTCGACGCCGTGCAGGCGGGCATCGGCGGCGCCGGCACGGTGTCGCTCGACATCAACGGCCACCTCGTGGTCACCTCGGCCACCAGCGGCGCCGCGTCGAGCGTCGCCTTCAGCGGCAACGCGGCGGCCGGCCTGGTCGGCACGCCGACGTATAGCGCCGGCCTCACCAGCACCGCCGGCCAGACCTTTTACGATCTCGTCGATGCCAACGGCGACAGCGTATTCACCGGTGCCGAGTCGACTACCGGCGTCGGCGGCAGTTACACCCACTTGTATGCGAGCGGCACGCCGCTTTCCCTCAACAATCCGGGTCTGCCGCCGGGAGTCCCGTCCGACTACGGTGCGAACCTGATATTCACCGGCACGCCGCAGACCGGCGACATCTTCAGCGTCAATCGCAGCGCCAGCCAACTGATGGTGACGGCGAAGACGCTGACCGCCGCCGGCGCGCGCGCGGTGATCGACGCCGGCGCGGTCAGCGACCGCGTCAAGTGGGGGCAGGTCGCGAACAGCGGCGACCTGGAGCTGCGCTTCTGGGTCGATACCGCCGGCGTCATCGCCACCGCCGGCCAGACGGTCGGCAGCCAGCGCATCTATCCCGGCATCACGGTCGGCGCCGGCAACCAGTTCGACGTTACGCTCGACGGCGCCGGGCCGACGACGGTGGCCATCACCGCGGGCAGCTACGCGACGCCGGACGATCTCGTCACCGAAGTGCAGGGCCAGCTCGACGCCGCTTTCGGCGCCAACCAGGTGACGGCGACACTCGATGCCGCGGACCATCTGGTCCTGACGTCCGCGAGCACGGGCGCGAATTCCGCGGTGGCCCTGGCCGAAAACAACGGCGGCCTGGCGGCGCTGTTCGGTACGCCGGCGGCGACCGCCGGTACCCCGGTCAGTGCCGGCGCCACTTACTACGATCTCGTCGACGCCACTTCCGGCAACAGCCTGTTCACCGGGTCGCCGTCGCTGACCGGCGCCGGCGGCAGCTATACCCACGCCTACGCCAGCGGCACCGCCATCTCGCTCGCCAGCGCCGGCGGCCCCGGCCGCCAAGCCTTCGATTTCGGCGCCGCGGTGACCGTCACCGGGATTCCGGCCGGCGGCGACGCTTTCAAGATCCAGGCCAGCGACGCCTACTACGGCAACGGCTATTTCGTCACCGGGGCGGCGACCACGGCGACGGTGAATGCCGGCAGCGGCGTCGTCGGCGTCGGCGAGGTCAGCGACGCCGCGAAGTGGAACCACCCGGCCAACTCGCGCAACTTGGAAGTGCGATTCTGGAAGAACCCGGCGACGGTCCCGCCGGTGCTCTATTACGACCTCGTCGACGTCGAGACCGAGAAGTCGCTGTTCAGCGACAGCGCATCGACGGCGGGCGGCACCGGCAACACCTATACGCATGCCTTCGTCGACGGCGACCCGATCGCCTTCAACAATCTCAACGTGCCCTATGCCGGCCCGCCGGCGACGACGGTCACCGACTTCGGCATCCGCGTCGACATCAACGGCACGCCCGAGGACGGCGACGTCTTCAAAGTGCAGGCGAGCCAGAGCGTCAGCGTCTTCGATTCCCTGGGCGCGCTGATCAACGATCTGGAAACGGGGGTGCCGCCGGGCTCCTCGGGCAACACCGAGCTGATGAACAAGGTCGCCGCAGCGCTCGGCAACATCGGCCAGATCGAGGACAACTTCCTGCGCGTACGCGCCGTCATCGGCACGCGTTTGGCCGAGGTCGACGATCTCGACACCGTGGGTTCCAACCTCGATCTCAAGTACAGCGAAACCTTGGCCAATCTCCAGGATCTCGACTACGCGGAGGCGATCACCGAGTTCACGCGCCAGCAGTCCGAGCTGCAGGCGGCGCAGATGTCCTATTCGCAGGTGGCGCAGCTTTCGCTGTTCAATTACCTGAAGTGAAAACAAAATACCCACCCATTTCGAGGTCGGCGCGCGCTCGTGCGGGCGGGGTGCCCTGCTCCGCTCATGTCCCCCGGCGCCAAAAGGCCGGCGCCTCCTCCTTTACTTCGCTACGCAGGGCACCCCACCCGCACGAGCGGCAAACGCCCAGCGGTTTTTCGGCGCCAAGGCACGGACGCTTGCCACCCGTCGCCCGCGGCGCGCGTAGGCCTCAACCCCGCATTTCCACAACGACCCGTTTCGTGCATCGCGGGTCGCGCGATGCACAGTGGAGCAACTAGGATGAAGCGCCTGGCCCCCCTCGTTCTCGCTGCGCTGTTGGCCGGATGCGGCGGCCTCAACCTGAGCCGTGTCCAGGGCAACTTCCCCAAGACGGGAACCCTGATACCGTCCGGCAACGTCAGCCTCGCGCCGTCCTTTTCCATCCCGTTCGAGAAGCTGGTCTTCGTCGGCGCTTATGCCGGCATCGCCTATCTGGTGCTCGATCCGCTGGCGCCGAACTGGGAAATCGAGGAAGCGAAAATTCCCGACGACCGCTACCTCATGTCGCTGCAAATGAAGCGCTACTACGCCGGCGGCGCCGGCGAGGCGCGTGCCGTCTTCCACCGGCGCGCCGCCGAACTGGTGCGGGCGGGTGACGCCGACGGTTACGAGGTGCTCGAATACACCGAGAGCATGAACTCCTCGGTGCTCGGCTCGCAGCGCGTCGCCGCGGGCGTGATCCAGCTAACGCGCAAAGACTGAGATGGGGTCGCCGGCCTGGGCGCCGGCCTTGACGATGTAGGTCAGCGCCGCGAAGCTTTGTTCGAAGAGATGGGCCAAGGCGGCGCCGAAATAGGGCAGGGCGATGCCGATGACGATGAAGCCGGCGACGATGGTGACCGGAAAGCCGATCGCGAACAAGTTGAGTTGCGGCGCCACGCGCGAGAGCACCCCCATGGCGATGTTGGCGATCAACAGGGCGGCGATCAGCGGCAGCGACAGCAGCAGGCCGGTGGTGAACATC
>JACRPB010000055.1 GCA_016214175.1 Rhodocyclales bacterium | reverse complement strand
GACGTAGGTGGCAAGCTTCTTCGCCTCCAGCGCCGCCAGTACCGACGCCTCGTCCACGACGCCCTCGCGCGAGAAGTTCAGCAGCACGGCGTCGGGCTTGGCGACTTCCTTGGCGCAGACGAAGCGCTCCGCCGGCAGGCGCTTGAGACCGTTCTGCGAGACGTTGTTCAGGATCAGGACTTGGAATTGGTCGGCCATGATCTCATCCCTTGCTCGCTGCGAACTCTTTCATGTACTCGACCAGCGCCTTGACGCCTTCGATGGGCATGGCGTTGTAGATCGAGGCGCGCATGCCGCCGACCGAGCGATGACCCTTCAACTGCACCATGTTGCGGGCCTTGGCGCCCTTGAGGAATTCCTCGTCGAGCGCCGCGTCCTTGAGCGTGAACGGCACGTTCATGCGCGAGCGGTCGGACTTGGCGACCGGATTGCGGTAGAAGTCGGTGGTTTCCAGGTAGTCGTAAAGCAGGTTGGCCTTTTCGATGTTGCGCTGCTCGGCCGCGGCGAGGCCGCCGGTGCGCTTGAGCAGTTGGAACACGAGCCCGGCGATGTAGATGGCGTAGGTGGGCGGCGTGTTGTACATCGATTCGGCATCGACATGGGTCTTGAAGTCGAGCATGGCCGGCGGCGTCGGCTGCGCCTTGCCCACCAGGTCGTCGCGGATGATGACGATGGTGAGGCCGGCCGGGCCGATGTTCTTTTGTGCGCCGGCGTAGATCAGGCCGTACTTGGAGACGTCGATCGGGCGCGACAGGATGTTGGAGGACATGTCGCAGACCAGCGGCACGTCGCCGGTTTCGGGCACCCAGTTGAACTCGACGCCGCCGATGGTTTCGTTGGCGGTGTAATGAACGTAGGCAGCGTCCTGGCTGAGCTTCCAGCCCGACTGGGGCGGCGCGTAGGTAAAGCCCTTGTCTTCGGCGCTGGCGACGACGTTCACGTTGGTGAAGGTCTTGGCGGCCTTGATCGCCTTCTTCGCCCATTCGCCGGTATGAACGTAGTCGGCGGAAGTCTTGCCGCGCAGCAGGTTGATCGGGATCATCTCGAACATGAGCGACGCACCGCCCTGGAGGAACAGCACCTTGTAGTTGGCGGGTATCGCCAACAGCTCACGCAGGTCGGCCTCGGCCGCCTGGGCGATGGAGATGAACTCCTTGCCGCGGTGGCTCATTTCCATCACCGACTGGCCGGAACCGTGCCAGTCGAGCATCTCGTCGGCGGCCTGCTTGAGGACTTCTTCGGGCAGCGCGGCGGGACCGGCGCTGAAGTTGAATACACGTGCCATGGTTCACTCCTCTTCTTCGGTTTCAATAACTTTTTCGATGCCGGCGAGCTTGGTGCCGTCATCGAGATTGATCAGCGTCACGCCCTGGGCCGAACGGCTGGTTTCGCGCACATGCTGGACCGGCGTGCGGATCATGACGCCGCCGGTGGAAATCAGCATCACTTCGTCTTCCGGCCGCACCAGCACGGCGCCGACCACGCGGCCGTTGCGCTCGTAGGTGCTGATGGCGATCATGCCCTTGGTGCCGCGGCCGTGCTTGGTGTATTCGGCGATCGGCGTGCGCTTGCCGAAACCGTTCTCGGTCGCCGCCAGCACGTTCATCGCCTCGTCCTCGGCCACCAGCATGCAGATCACGGTCTGGCCGTCCTCCAGCATCATGCCGCGCACGCCGCGCGCGGCGCGGCCCATGCCGCGCACGTCGTCCTCGGCGAAGCGCACCGCCTTGCCGGCGTCGGAGAACAGCATGACGTCGCAGGAACCGTCGGTGATGGCGACGCCGATCAGGTAGTCGCCTTCGTCGAGGCCGACGGCGATGATGCCGGCCTTGCGCGGATTGGCGAAATCGGAGAGCGGCGTCTTCTTGACCGTGCCCATGGCGGTGGCCATGAAGATGTAATGCGCTTCGTCGAATTCCTTGACCGGCAGCGCGGCGGTGATCTTCTCGCCCTCTTCGAGCGGGAACAGGTTGACGATGGGCTTGCCGCGCGAAGTGCGCGTGCCTTCCGGCACCTCATAGACCTTGAGCCAATAGACGCGGCCACGGTTCGAGAAGCAGAGGATGTAGTCGTGGGTGTTGGCGATGAACAGGCGGTCGACGAAATCGTCTTCCTTGATCGCGGCGGCCTGCTTGCCGCGGCCGCCGCGCTTCTGCGTGCGGTAGTCGTCGAGGCGCTGGCGCTTGACGTAGCCGGTGTGGGACAACGTCACCACCATGTCTTCGCGCGCGATCAGGGCTTCGAGATTGATGTCGGCCGTTTGCAACACGATCTCGGAGCGGCGCTTGTCGCCGAACTGGGTCTTGATCGCCGTCAGTTCGTTGCCGATGATTTCGGTGATGCGGTCGGGACGCGCCAGGATGTCGAGCAGGTCGGCGATCTGCTCCATGACTTCCTTGTACTCGGCGACGATCTTGTCCTGTTCGAGACCGGTCAGGCGCTGCAAGCGCAGTTCGAGAATGGCCTGCGCCTGCACGTCGGACAGCAGGTAGCCGCGCCGCGACATGCCGTATTCGGGCGCCAGTCCTTCGGGGCGCGAGGCCTCGGCCGACGAGCGCACCAGCATTTCTTCGACCAGCGTCGAGCGCCAGGTGCGCGCCATGAGTTCGCGCTTGGCGTCGGCCGGCGTCTGCGCCGCCTTGATGAGGGCGATGATCTCATCGACGTTGGACAGCGCGACAGCCAGACCTTCGAGGATGTGGCCGCGTTCGCGCGCCTTCTTCAGTTCGAAGACGGTGCGCCGCGTGATGACTTCGCGCCGGTGCGAAAGGAAGCAGTCGAGCAGTTGCTTGAGGTTCAGCAGTTGCGGCCGGCCGTCGACCAGGGCCACCATGTTCATGCCGAAGGTGTCCTGGAGCTGGGTCTGCTTGTAGAGGTTGTTCAGCACCACCTCGGGCACTTCGCCGCGCTTGAGTTCGATTACCAGGCGCATGCCGGACTTGTCGGATTCGTCCTGGATATGGGCGATGCCCTCGATTTTCTTTTCGTGGACGAGTTCGGCGATCTTTTCCTGGAGCGTCTTCTTGTTGACCTGATAGGGCAGTTCGTCGACGACGATGGCCTGGCGATTGCCTTTCTCGACATCCTCGAAATGCGTGCGCGCGCGCATGACGACGCGGCCGCGGCCGGTCAGGTACCCTTCGCGCACGCCGGAGACGCCGTAGATCAGGCCGGCGGTCGGAAAATCCGACGCCGGCACGATCTTGATGAGGTCTTCGATGTCGACGGCCGGATTGTCCAGGGTCGCCAGGCAGGCGTCCACCACTTCGTTCAGGTTGTGCGGCGGAATGTTGGTCGCCATGCCGACGGCGATGCCCGACGAGCCGTTGATCAGCAGGTTGGGAATCCGCGCCGGCAGGATCAGCGGTTCCTGCTCAGAGCCGTCGTAGTTCGGCCCGAAATCGACGGTTTCCTTCTCGATGTCGGAGAGCAATTCGTGGCCGATGCGCGCCATGCGCACCTCGGTATAACGCATCGCCGCCGCGTTGTCGCCGTCGACCGAACCGAAGTTGCCCTGGCCGTCCACCAGCATGTAGCGCAGCGAGAAATCCTGCGCCATGCGCACGATGGTGTCGTATACGGCCGTGTCGCCGTGGGGATGGTACTTACCGATGACGTCGCCGACGATGCGGGCGGACTTTTTGTAGGCCTTGTTCCAGTCGTTGGAGAGTTCGTGCATCGCGAACAGTACGCGGCGATGCACCGGCTTCAGTCCGTCGCGGGCATCCGGCAGCGCGCGGCCGACGATAACGCTCATGGCGTAATCGAGGTAGGAATGGCGCATTTCCTCTTCAAGGCTGACGGGAAGGGTTTCTTTGGCGAATGACGTCATGTCGGATTGATTGACCCGGAAGGGAATGCTAAAAGGAGCGATTTTAGCATGCCGAGTGCGGCAGACCGAGGCCGCAGCAAGCTTGCCGCAACCTCGCTAACGCGTTGTTTCAACAATTCGATTCTGATCTAATGCCGCCATGCCCCTATCCCAATCGCCTTCCGCCGCCGTACCGATAGACCTTTTGCTCGAACCGCGCTGGATGATTCCCATCGAGCCGGCGTCGCTGGTGCTGGAGAATCACGCTCTTGCCGTCGACCAGGGGCGCATCGTGGACCTCCTGCCGGCAACCGAGGCGATGGCGCGCTACGCGCCGCGCCAGCATATGCGCCTCGGCGAACATGTTCTGATGCCCGGCCTGGTCAACCTCCATACCCATGCCGCGATGGCCCTGATGCGCGGCTACGCCGACGACATGCCGCTGATGCGCTGGCTGCAGGAAAGGATCTGGCCGGCCGAAGCCAAGCACGTCAGCGCCGAATTCGCCCGCGACGGCAGCCTGCTGGCCTGCGCCGAAATGCTCAGGGGCGGCATCACCTGCTGCAACGACATGTATTTCTATCCCGAGGCGATCGCCGAAGCCGCTTCGCGCCTTGGCATGCGGGCGGCCATCGGCATCACGGTGATCGAGTTCCCGACGGGCTTTGCCGCCGACGCCGAGGACTACCTGACCAAGGGTCTGGCGGCGCGCGACGCCTGGCGCGACGAATCCCTGATCTCCTTCTGCCTCGCCCCCCACGCGCCTTACACCGTGGCTGACAAGACCTTCGAGCGCATCGCCACCCTCGCCGCCCAACTCGACCTGCCCATCCACATCCACATGCATGAAACGCGGCACGAAATCGAGGACAGCGTCAAGCTGCACGGCATGCGCCCGCTCGCCCGACTCGGCAAGCTCGGGCTGGTGGATCCGCGCTTGATCGCCGTTCATGCCGTACACCTGAGCGCCGACGAAATCGCGCTCCTGGCAGAGCATGGCTGCCATGTCGCGCACTGCCCGACGTCGAACATGAAGCTCGCCAGCGGCATCGCACCGGTGGCCGAGTTGCTCGCGGCCGGCGTCCGCGTCGGTCTCGGCAGCGACGGCGCGGCCAGCAACAACCGCCTCGACCTCTTCCGTGAAATGCGCCACGCCGCCCTCCTCGCCAAGGCCGCGAGCGGCGACGCAAGCGCCGCCGACGCCCACCAGATCCTGCGCATGGCAACGCTCAACGGCGCCGCCGCGCTCGGTCTCGATACCCGTATCGGCTCCTTGGTACCGGGCAAGCAGGCCGATCTTTGCGCCGTACGTCTCGACGATTGGCTGCTCCAACCCTGCTTCGACCCGGCATCCCATCTGATTTACGTCGCCGGCCGCGAACATGTCAGTCATGTGTGGACGGATGGCACGTTGCGGATTTGCGACGGAAAACCCCTTCAAATCAGGCCATCCGAGTTGATTGCCATCTCGCAGTTGTGGCATAATCGGCTCTGCGCTCAGACTGCGCCGGCCATTCGAACATAGTGCCAGTCGCCGACAAACTAGTACAAAGGGGAAACAATGACCAAGATCGCCACACCCAAATCCGTGCTGCTTGCCCTCCTCATGGGCTTCAGCGCCGCCGCACTGGCACAAACTCCCGGTATCGACCGCAAGGGCGACGTCGGCTATCTCATCGACAGCCGCGACACCGTCGTCAAGAGCGGTGCCGCGTCGTGCTGGCGCACCGGCTACTGGACGCCGGCCATGGCCGTCGCGGAATGCGATCCCGACCTGGTGAAGAAGGAAGTACCGGCAGTACGCGCCGTTACGCCCGAAGCGCCGAAGCCGGCTCCGGCACCCAAGCCCGCCGCGCAGAAGATCACGCTGGCCGCCGATGCGCTGTTCGACTTCGACAAGGCGACGTTGCGCCCCGAAGGCAAGGCGAAGCTCGACGAACTCGTGGCCAAGGTCAAGGGCATCAAGCTCGAAGTGATCATCGCCGTCGGCCATGCCGACCGCCGGGGTAGCGACAAGTACAACCAGAAGCTGTCCGAGAAGCGCGCCGAAGCCGTCAAGGCCTATCTGGTCAGCAAGAGCGTCGAGCCGAACCGCGTCTACACCGAAGGCAAGGGCGAGAAGCAGCCGGTCACAAAGGCTGGCCGATGCAAGGGTGCGAAGAGCAAGAAAGTCATCGATTGCCTGCAACCCGATCGTCGCGTCGAGATCGAAGTCATCGGTACGACGCAGTCGAAATAAGCTAAGATCCTTTAGCAAGAAAGCCCTGCCTTGCAGGGCTTTTTTTTTCTGGAGCCCAAATGCCTGCCAATGCCGACCCTCATGAACTGGCCAAGTTCGGCGAACTGGCCCACCGCTGGTGGGACCCGACCTCCGAATTCAAGCCGTTGCACGACATCAATCCGCTGCGCCTGGGTTGGATCGATCGCTGCGCCGGACTCGCCGGCAAGCTCGTCCTCGACGTCGGTTGCGGCGGCGGCCTGTTGACTGAAGGCATGGCCGCCTTGGGCGCGAAAGTGACGGGCATCGATTTGTCGGAAAAGCCCCTCGGCGTCGCCAGGTTGCATTTGTTCGAGAGCGGACAGCAGGTGGACTACCGCCAAGTGGCGGCAGAGGATCTCGCGGCGGAACGGCCTGCGTCCTTCGACGTGGTGACCTGCCTCGAAATGCTTGAGCACGTTCCCGATCCCGCGAGCACCGTGCGCGCCTGCGCCGCACTCGTCAAACCGGGCGGCAGCGTGTTCTTTTCCACGCTCAATCGCAATCCGAAGTCGTATCTGCTTGCCGTGGTCGGCGCCGAATATGTCCTCAACATGCTGCCGCGCGGCACCCACGACTATGCACGCTTCCTGCGGCCGGCCGAGTTGTCGAGATTCTGCCGCGAGGCCGGACTTGGCGTCGAGGAGATCGTCGGCATGACCTACAACCCGCTGACGCGAACGTATGCGCTGGGCCGCGATACCAGCGTCAATTATCTGGTGCGGACGGCACGCAACGCATGACCGGTGCAGTCCTGTTCGACCTCGACGGCACGCTCGCCGACACGGCGCTCGACCTCGCCGGCGCCGTAAACCGTTTATTGGTCGAGGAACATCGCTCGCCGCTGCCGATCGACCGACTGCGTCCGCATGTCTCCGGCGGCGCGCGGGCGTTGCTTCTTGCCGGCTTCGGACTGGAGACGTCCGATCACCGCTACCCGGAATTCCAGCGACGCTTCCTCGCGCATTACCAATCGGCGCTGTGTGTCGACACCGTCCTGTTTGCCGGCATCGCCGAGTTGCTCGACGATCTGGACGCCCGCGGCGTGCGTTGGGGCATCGTCACCAACAAGTCGCAGCGCTTCACGCTGGAACTCGCCGCGGCGCTGGGTCTGCGCGAACGCGCGGCCTGCCTCGTCAGCGGCGACAGCAGCCCGCGCGCCAAGCACGACGCTTCTCCGCTGCTGCTGGCCTGCGGGCTGACCGGAGTCCCGCCCGAGCGATCGCTGTATGTCGGCGACGACTTGCGCGACGTCCATGCCGGCAAGGCGGCCGGCATGAGAACGGTAGCGGTCAGCTACGGTTACCTGGGCGACGGCGTGCCGCTGGAACAATGGGGCGCCGACCACATCGTCGGGCACCCCGAGGAAATACCGTCGCTACTCCAGGAATAGCCCTGGATCAAGGCTGGAAGCGTGGTTTGTCGCGACGGTAAAGCTCGCGTCCGGCGTCGTCGATATCACGCCGCAACTGCCTGCGTTCCTCGGGACTCATGCGCACGGCTTGCGGCGACTCCGACGGCGGCCGTGGCGTCATTTCGCCGCCCGGACGATACTGCGGCGGGAACTGCGATCGCGATACGTCCCGCCCGAAATCCCGCTCCGGCGCGCGACGATGCTGGGCATAAAGCGGCAGCGTCGCCAAGCTAGCGACTATCGCTGCAAGCCAACGCCACGCTTTATGGTTCATCACGACTCCGTCATATCCGCCGGGCAAGTGCGCCATCTGCCACAACGTCATTCTAGTTGAGCACCGGTACGGCTTTGTAATCCTTTGTAAGCTCGCGTCTACAATGTTTCGTGCGCACGCTAGGATGCACCCCATGATCGAAAACCGCCACAAAATCCTCATCGTCGACGACGACCTGCGACTGCGCCAGCTTCTGGAGCGCTACCTGGCCGGGCAGGGCTTCACGGTGAAGGCCGTCGACGGCGCAAGCGCCATGGACAAGGCGCTCGCGCGCGAACTCTACGACCTGATCGTGCTGGACCTCATGATGCCCGGCGAAGACGGTCTGGCCATCTGCCGCCGCTTGCGCGGCGCGCAGAACGACGTCGCCATCATCATGCTGACGGCCAAGGGCGACGAGGTCGACCGCATCGTCGGGCTCGAACTGGGCGCCGACGACTACCTGCCGAAACCGTTCAATCCGCGCGAACTGGTGGCCCGCATCCACGCCGTGTTGCGGCGCCAGACCACGCCGCCGCCGCCCGGCGCACCGGCAGCGACGGAAGGCGTCATCAGCTTCGGCGGCGTCGCCATCGATCTCGCCACGCGCGAACTGAGGCGCGACGGCATCGTAACGCCGCTGACCACCGGCGAATTCGCGCTGCTCAAGATTCTGGTCACGCATCCGCGCCAGCCGATGAGCCGCGACAAATTGATGGAGCTGGCCCGCGGCCGCGAATACGACGTGTTCGACCGTTCGATCGACGTGCGCATCTCGCGCCTGCGCAAGCTCGTCGAGGAAGATCCGTCCAAGCCGCGCCACATCCAGACCGTCTGGGGCTTCGGCTACGTCTTCGTTCCCGACGGTAGCCGGTAGGCCGCAAGGCATGCGACTGATTCCGCGCACCCTGCTCTGGCGCACCTTCCTCCTGGTCGCCGCATTGATGCTGCTGTCGATGCTGGCGTGGATCGCGATTTTCAATAACTACGAGCGCGAGCCGCGCGCACGCCAGCTTTCGCAGATGATCGTCAGCATCGCCAACCTGACGCGGGCGGCGCTCGTCACGGCGCGTCCCGAAGCAAGGCTCGCCCTGCTGCGCGAGCTCTCGGTGCGCGAGGGCATCCATGTCTATCCGGCCGAGCCCGGGGACAAGATCGCCCCCCTGCCCGACCGGCCGGTACTCAAGCGGGTCGAATCCTTGGTGCGCGAAAAACTCGGTCCGCATACCCAGCTCACGCTGCGCCGCGGCAACGAGCACGCGCTGTTCGTGAGTTTTCGCATCGACGACAGCGACGATGGAGACTATTGGCTCGCTTTGCCGCGCGAACGCGTCGACCGCTTCATACCCAGCGAATGGATAGGCTGGGGTATCGCCGCCCTGCTGCTGTCCTTGCTGGGTGCCTGGCTGATCGTCTCGCGGCTCGGCAAGCCGCTCAAGACCTTGGCGGCGGTGGCCGGAGAAATCGGCCGCGGGCGCACGCCGCCGCCCGTTCCCGAGCAGGGGCCCGCCGAAATCGAAACCCTGGCGCGGGCATTCAACCAGATGAACACGGATCTGGCACGGCTCGACCAGGATCGGGCGCTGCTTCTCGCCGGCATTTCCCACGATTTACGAACGCCGCTGACGCGCCTGCGCATGGGCATCGAAATGAGCGGCATGGACGCAAGCCTGCGCAGCGAGAGCATCGCCGACATCGAGGAAATGGATCGCAGCATCGGCCAGTTTCTCGATTTCGCCCGTACCGACGGCAGCGAAGCCAGCCGCGACACCGACCTCGCCGCGCTGCTGGCGGAGATCGTCGACCAGTATCGACGGCGCGACGCCGACGTCGCCCTCGGCGACGCGCCGCCCTTGTCCGTCCCGGTTCGCCCGCAGGCGCTGCGGCGTGCCATCGCCAACCTGATCGAAAACGCGCTGCGCCATGCAGATTCGCATGTCGAACTGTCGCTGCATGCCACTGCTCAGGAAATCCTCATCGACGTCGCCGACCGCGGCCCAGGCATCCCGCCCGCCGAAGTCGAACGTCTGAAGCTCCCATTTACGCGCCTGGAGCAAGCCCGCACCGGCGCCATCGGCACCGGTCTCGGGCTCGCCATCGTAGACCGCATCGCGCGCGGACACGGCGGTCGCCTGGCGTTGATAGCGCGGGAGGGCGGCGGCTTGCTCGCCCGGATCGCCTTGCCGATGACTTCTTAGGCGCTCAGATGCCGAATGGCGGCCAGTCCGTCCAGGTAGGCGGGCTGATCCTGCAACTCGTCCCACGCCAGCGCCTTTGCGCGCGGCAACAATCGCGCCACGCGCGCCGCGCGCGCCGCATCGGCTTGCGGCTGCCAGCGGGCCAGCAATGCGCCGACCGCATCCGGCGCGTTGCAAACCAGCAGCATGTCGCAGCCCGCACCCCAGGCCGCCTCGGCGCGGGCAACGATGTCGCCGGCCACGCTGGCGCCTTCCATCGACAAGTCGTCGCTGAAAATCACGCCGTCGAAGCCGAGCGTCAGAGCACGATAGGGCGCAAGGTCCGGCGCCATCTGATCCAGGCTGCGTTCGTCTTCGGGAATCGCCACGTGGGAATCGGCCTCGGCCCAGCCGTGGCCGGGAAAATGCTTGCCGCAGCAGGCCATGCCGGCAGCGTGCAGACCGTCGTTAAGCGCGCCGGCCAAAGCCGCCACGGCATCCGGATCCCGGTGGAAAGCGCGGTCGCCGATGACGCCGCTGCGGCCCCAATCGAGATCGAGCACAGGGGTGAACGAAAAGTCGACGCCGCGCGCACGCAATTCGGCGGCCAGCACGAAACCAATCGCCCGCGCGGCCTCCGTTGCCGCCTGCGGTTCCTTTTCCCACCAGGCGCCGAGTCCGCGCATCGCGGGCAGGCGCGTGAACCCCGCGCGAAAACGCTGCACACGACCGCCCTCGTGATCGACGGCGATCGGCAGGCGCGGTTCGCGCAGGGCGTGGATTTCGTCGCACAACGCAGCGAGTTGCGCGGGCGTTTCGTAGTTGCGGCTGAAAAGGATCACGCCGCCGACCAAGGGCTGCCGCAGACGCTGGCGATCCAGGTCGCTGAGCGCCTTGCCGGCGATGTCTATCATCAGGGGGCCGTAGTTCATGCTTGTTCCAGGACGACGAAGGCGACGGCGTAGTCCCGCTCGTCGCTGATGGAAAGATGCGCGGTGAGTCCGCGCCCGGAAACGTAGGCGGCCAGGGCGGGCCCGAATTCGAACGCCGGCTTGCCGCGATCGTCATGCACCACCGCGATATCCGGCAATAGAACAGGCGCGCGCACGCCGGTGCCGAGCGCCTTGCCCAGGGCTTCCTTGGCGGCGAAGCGCTTGGCCAGGAAGCGGTCCGCGGCACCGCTGGCCAGACACGCGGCGCGTTCGGCCGGAGCCAGCAACTTGGCCAGGCCGCGCTCGCCATAGCGCTCCAGCAACTGCGCCATGCGCGCGACGGCGACGATGTCGGTGCCGACGCCGAATATCATTCGGACTGAGCGGCGCCTTCGCGCAGCAGCCGCTTCATTTCGCGCACGGCCTCGCGCATGCCGACGAACACGGCGCGGCTGACGACGGCGTGACCGATGTGCAGCTCGCGGATGCCGGGCAGGCGCGCCACCGGCTGGACGTTGAAATAGTTGAGCGCATGCCCGGCGTTGAAGCGCATGCCGAGTTCGCGGATGGCTCGGCCGGCCGTCCGGATCTTCTCCAGTTCGGCCAGCACCGCCGGGCTTTCCGCGTCGCGGCCGCGCTCGTGGTAAGCATGCGCGTAGGGGCCGGTATGAATCTCGCAGACGCGGGCGCCGATGCGCGCCGCGGCATCGATCTGCCGCGGCACGGCATCGATGAAAACGCTGCTGACGATGCCGGCGTCGGCGAGGCGCGTGACGGCGGCCTTCAGCTTGGCTTCCTGTGCGGCGACGTCGAGGCCGCCTTCGGTGGTCACCTCGTGACGGCCCTCGGGCACCAGCATGGCCATCTCGGGCCGCAATGCGCAGGCGATGCCGACCATTTCGTCGGTGGCGGCCATTTCCAGGTTGAGCTTGATCTGGGTCAGTTCGCGCAGGCGGCGCACGTCGTGATCCTGGATGTGGCGGCGATCCTCGCGCAAATGGACGGTAATGCCGTCGGCGCCGCCGAGATGGGCTTCCACCGCGGCCCAGACCGGATCGGGTTCATAGGTGCGCCGCGCCTGCCTGATCGTCGCGACGTGGTCGATATTCACTCCCAGTTCGATCATATTCCGGTACCCCTTTACAGTTCCTGCAACTCTACGAACACCCGCCGCGACTGCAAGGCCTGGCCGCCTAGATAGTGCGCCACCAGTTGCCGCATCAGCACCTTGCTCTCGGCCAGGGTACGCGGATCGGCGTAATCGTCGGCCGCCAGATCGAGCAGCGTCTTGCCGGAAAGCGCCGGCGCGCCTTCGTCGCCGCGCGCCGCCACCGCCCCCCGCTCGATCAGGTAGACGTACTGGCCGTCCGGCCGCACCGGCTCTCCGCTGCCGGCCTCGCGGTCAAGTGCCAAGCCATACCCGAGTTCCCGCAGCAAGGTCTTTTCGAAGCGCCGCAACTCGGCCGCCTCGCCCGCGCCCCGTGCCAAAGCCGCCAGGGCATCGGCATAGGCATCGTAGAGCGCCGGATGCGCATCCTCACGCGGCATCAGCTTCAACAACAGTTCGTTCAGATAATAGCCCAGCAGCAGACACTTGCCGTTGAGCAGGGCAAGCCCCCCCACCCACTCGGCTTTGGCCAGGGTCTTGACCTCGCCGCCGCCGAACCAGGAAAGCTCCAGCGGCTGAAAACCCAGCAGCACGCCGCGCAATGCCGAGCGCGGGCGCCGCGCCCCGCGCGCCATCAGCGCCAGCCGGCCGTGGGCACGCGCAAAGACGTCGAGGATCAGGCTCGTTTCGCTATAGGGATGGACATGCAGCAGGAAGGCCGCTGCCGCATCGACGCGTTGCTTGGCAGTCATTGCCGCCTTCCCTCCACCCCCTCCCCGCGGGAGGGGGTGACTGCGGTTCGCCGCGGCGCGGCTCCGCTTGCTGGCTTGCGCCCCTGCGGGCGGCCGTGCGGGGCGCTCATTCGTACCCGAGAGTTTTCAGCGCGCGTTCGTCGTCGGCCCAGCCGCTCTTGACCTTGACCCAGGTTTCCAGCCAGATCTTGCCGCCGAACAGCGCTTCCATATCCTTGCGCGCGTCGGAGGAAATGCGTTTCAGCCGCTCGCCGCCCTTGCCGATGACGATCGCCTTGTGCGCCGCCTTGTCCACAATCACGGCGGCATGGATGCGGCGCAAAGCGCCCTCCTGTTCGAATTTCTCGATTTCGACGGCGATGCCGTAGGGCAGTTCCTCGCCGAGATTGCGGAACAGCTTTTCGCGCAGCAGTTCGGCCGCCAGAAAACGCTCGGAGCGATCGGTGATGTCGTCGGCGTCGAACAGATGGGCTGCCTCGGGCAGCAAGGGCGCCGCCGCCTTCAGCAGTTCGTCCAGGGCTAGGCCCTTTTCCGCGCTGACGGGAACGATGGCGGCGAACGCATATTCCGGCGCCACCTTTTCGATGAAGGGCAGCAAGGCGGTCTTGTCCGTCATCCGATCGACCTTGTTGATGACCAGCACCACCGGCTGTCCTTGCGGCATCAGGCGCAGCATGTCGCGCTCGGAACCGCTCCAGCGCCCGGCCTCGATCAGGAACAGCACGACATCGACGTCGGCGAGCGCCTGCGTCACGCTGCGGTTCATGAGGCGATTGAGCGCGTTCTTGTGCTGCTGCTGAAAACCCGGCGTGTCGACGAATACGAACTGGCAATCGTCGTCGCCGATGCCGACCGTGAGAATGCCGCGCACCTGGTGCCGCGTCGTCTGCGCCTTCTTTGAGGTGATGCTGACTTTGGCGCCGACGAGTCGATTGGTCAGCGTCGATTTGCCGACGTT
>JACRPB010000054.1 GCA_016214175.1 Rhodocyclales bacterium | reverse complement strand
GCCAGCGCGTGGCTCGACTCCAGCGCCGGAATGATGCCTTCGACGTGGCACAGATCGTGGAAGGCTTGCAGCGCTTCGTCATCGGTGATGGTGACGTACTCGGCGCGGCCGGACTCGTGAAGCCATGCGTGCTCCGGGCCGACGCCGGGATAGTCGAGGCCGGCCGAAACGGAGTGGGTCTCGATGATCTGGCCGTTCTTGTCCTGCAAGAGATAAGTGCGGTTGCCGTGCAGCACGCCCGGCGTGCCGGCGGTGATCGAGGCGGCGTGACGGCCGGTATCCATGCCTGCGCCGGCGGCTTCGACGCCGATCAGACGCACCGCGGCATCGGAAATATAGTCGTAGAAAATGCCCATCGCGTTGGAGCCGCCGCCGACGCAGGCGATCACGGCATCGGGCTGGCGGCCGGCGAGTTCGGGCATCTGGGTCCGGCACTCGGCGCCGATCACCGACTGGAAGTCGCGCACCATCATCGGATAAGGATGCGGGCCGGCGACGGTGCCGATGATGTAGAAGGTGTTGGCGACGTTGGTCACCCAGTCGCGCATGGCCTCGTTCAGCGCGTCCTTCAGCGTCTTGGAGCCGGATTCGACCGGCACTACCGTGGCGCCGAGGAGCTTCATGCGATAAACGTTGGCCGCCTGACGCCGCACGTCTTCAGAACCCATGTACACCACGCATTCCATGCCGTAGCGGGCCGCGACGGTGGCGGTGGCGACGCCGTGCATGCCGGCGCCCGTCTCTGCGATGACCCGCGGCTTGCCCATGCGCCGCGCGAGGAGCGCTTGGCCGATGCCGTTGTTCACCTTGTGGGCGCCGGTATGGTTGAGGTCTTCACGCTTGAGGTAGATCTGGGCCCCGCCGAGCAGTTCCGACCAGCGTTTGGCGTGATAGATGGGGCTGGGGCGGCCGACGTAATGCTTGAGTTCGTACTCGAACTCGGCGCGAAAGGCCGGGTCTGCCTTCGCGGCCGCATAGGCCAGCCGCAGTTCCTCAAGGGCAGGAATCAGCGTCTCAGCGACGAAAATCCCGCCAAACCTACCGAAGTGCCCTCGATCGTCGGGCAAGTTATATAGAACGTCAGGAATCTGCATCTTTCACGGCTGCCATGAAGGCGGAAATTTTCTGGGCGTCCTTGATGCCTTTGCCGGCCTCGACGCCGCTGCTCACATCTACGGCCCAAGGACGCAACTTACGAACGGCTTCGCCGACGTTAGCGGCGTGAAGACCACCGGATAAAATCATCGGCAAAGGCAACTCCTGTGGCACGAGCGACCAGTCGAAACTTTGGCCGCCGCCGCCATAGCCGTCGACAAAGGCATCGAGGAGCAGACCCTGCGCACGGCTATAACGAAGGGCGAATTCTACCAGATCGAGCCCAGGCCTCACCCGCGCCGCCTTGAGATAGGGCCGGCCGAATTGTTCGCAGTAGGCGGCATCTTCCTCGCCGTGGAATTGCAGCAGGTCGAGAGGCACGGCGGCCAGCGTGGCGCGCACGTCCTGCGCGGCGGCATTGACGAACAGCCCGACACGGCCGACGAAGGGCGGCACCTGGACGGCGAGGGCGGCGGCGCGCTCCGGCGTCAGATAGCGCGGGCTCGGCGGGTAGAAAACGAAGCCCAAGGCATCGGCACCGGCCGCAAGCGCGGCTTGCAAGTCCTGTTCGCGGGTGATGCCGCAGATTTTGACGCGGGTTCGGCTCATCGGTCGAGGCGGGATACGGCAGGAGGCAGAATGATACGGCCTGCCGCCGGCAGTTGCCAGCGCGCGTCGTAGTCGACGCCGGCGAAGTAAAGCCCGGCGGCATCGAACGTCGGCGCGGCGCGCTTGCGGTCGCGAGCGGCGAGCAGTTCCGCCAGCCATTGCGGCGGGTGCTTGCCCCGCCCGATGTAGACCAGGCTGCCGACCAAGTTGCGAATCATGTGATGAAGAAAGGCGTTAGCCTGAAAATCGAAGACGATGTTATCCCCTTGCCTCTCGATGTCGGCACGATAGAGGTGTTTGACCGGGGTTTTCGCCTGGCACTCGGCGGCGCGAAAAGCGGAGAAGTCGTGCTCGCCGATCAAACAGGCCGCCGCGGAACGCATGGCGGCAACATCGAGCGGATGGTGATACCAGCCGACGCGGCCGTGGAGCAGCGCCGGCCGCACCGACCGATTCAACAGGACATAGCGGTAGCTGCGGGAGCGGGCGGCAAAGCGGGCGTGGAATTCGGCGTCGACCTCACGGCTCCAGCACACGGCAACCGTCGGCGGCAGGTGGGCATTGACGCCCCGCACCCACGCCGACTCGGGACGCCGGGCATCGGTATCGAAGTGCACCACTTGTCCCAGCGCATGCACGCCGGCATCCGTGCGTCCGGCACAGACGACACGCAACGGCCGGCCGCCGATGGCCGCCAGCGCTCGCTCCAGGACGTCCTGCACCGTATTGCCGTGCGGCTGCGACTGCCAGCCGGCGAATGCCGCGCCGTCGTATTCGACGCCGAGCGCGATCCTCACCATGTCATCGCTCCGACGGCGCACGCCACCAGCAGCAGGGCGAGCCAGTCGGGCCACTGCGTGCGCGGGATCGCCAAAGCGAGTCGATCCGGGCCGCCGTCGGCTTCGCTCAGCCACGAGCGCCAACCGCCGTCGCCGTTTTCGACGTACTCGAGCACCAGCATCAGGCGCACGACGATGCGCTCGCGCAGGCTGAACCAGCGCTGCAGCGGTCGCAGGAGCCAATGCAACCCGGCGACGACCCCGCTCGTGCCGATCCGCTCGTGCAGCAAGGACAGCGTCGCCAGCAGCAGCAGCAGCCGCGCCAAGTGTTCGCCGGCGAGCAGTAGTCCGTCCTGGGTCGCGCCGAGGCGCCCAATCCAGCCCGGCACCGCCAGCCCCGGCGTGCCGAAGGCGAACAGCAGGGCCAGGGAAAGCAGAAGCCAACGGGTCCGGCGCATGAGGGCGCGCGTGCGGCGGCCGGCGAAAACGAAGGCGGGCAGCAAAGCCGCCGGCAATAGCCAGACGAGAGCTGGCAAGGGAAACTGCGGAAGGGTCAGCGCCAACCCGGCCCAGGCCAGCAGCAGGGTTGCAGGATGGAACATCGGTGGCGCCGGACCAGTCGCAGAGCCGTTGCCGGCTCTGCGATCAGAGGTCTAGCTCGGCCAGCTTGTCGCGAGCGGCTTGCTGCTGGCCCGAACTGCCTTCCGCAAGCACTTCGTTGAGCAGTTCGCGCGCACCTTCCTTGTCGCCCATTTCCTGATAGGCCTGGGCAAGTTCAAGCTTGGTCGCCACTTCGGGATTGTCTTCGGCCGGCGCCTCGACCGCCTGGGATTCGACCGCCTGGGGCTCCACCTCGGCAACCGCCGCAGGAGGTTCCACCGCAGGCATCACGAGCGGGGGAGGCTCGGCAGCGGGAACTTCCAGCACGGGAACCGCGGGCTCCGGAACTTCGGCAGCGGGAACGGCGGCGGGCGTTTCGTCCAAATCCAGGCTGATGGCGGAAAGATCGAGCGCCGGCGGTTCGGCGATCGGTGCCGCCGCCGGCTCCGCTGCGCCGAGATTGAAATCGAAATCGAGCGCGGCAACTTCGTCCGCGGCCTTGGCTGCGGCGGGCGGCGGTTCGGTCGCGGGCGCTTCGGTAGCCGCGCCGAGATCGATGTCGAGCCCCGGCATCTCGACCGCTGCCTCCGATTGCGCCGCCGACGCTGGGGTTTCGCCGAGATCGAGATCGAAATCGAGGCTCATGACTTCCTCGGCGTCGGGTTTATCCGCAGCCGGCTCGGCGACGACTTCGGCCGCTGGCTCGCTGCCCAGGTCGAGATCGAAATCGAGCGAAGCGGACGTCGGCTTCTCAGGCTCCGGAGCCGGCGCGGCCGGCTCCTCGGCGGCCACCAGCGGTGCCGCGATGACCATCGTCTGCATCGCCGCGGCGTCGAATTCTTCTTTCTTGGACGCGGCCTGAGCCTCTCCGCCATACAACGCATTGGCCGGATCGACAGAACGGCCGAGCGCAGCCGCCTTTTCCCAATCGGGGCCGGTGCCTCCCGTCAGCCCATGCAAGTCGCGAGCGACGGTTTCAAACGCGTGCAGGTTCTTGCGGGCCGCGTAGATTTCGAGCAGCTTGAGATGAATCGCGCAACGAGCGGGCTCGGTTTTGAGCGCTTCGAGCAGGATTTCTTCGGCCTGGCTGTCGCGGCCATAGGCGATATATACGTCGGCTTCGGCGACTGGATCAACGCCCTCGTCGCCCCCCGTACCGGCGATGCTCTCGGTGCCGAAATCCGTCGGCAATGCGGCATTCGTGTCGATGCTCTGGCCGGTCGCGGTCCCGAAACGGGACGCGTCGACCCCGTCTTCCAGCGCCGCTGCGGTCAGCCGCTTCTTGCGTCTGGCGCTGTAGGCCAAGTAGCCGAGCAGAAGCACCAGAATGCCACCGCCGCCGAAGACTATCTCCGGATTCGCTTCGACGAAAGAAGGAGGAGGCGGTGGTGGAGGCGGAGCAGGTTTCTTCTCGACCGGCGGCGCTTTCGGTGCCTCGACAGGCGGCGCTTTCGGCGCTTCGACGGGCGGCGCGACGGGCACCGTCACGGCCGGCACCGGCGCGGGAGGCGCTTCCGGTTTGGCCGGGGCGGCCTCGGGACGTTTGGCGCCGGCAGCGCCCTTCATTTCGGCGAGCTTCTTCAGGTCGGCGAGGTTCTTTTCAAGTAGCGCGATGCGGCTATTGGCTTCCTTCAGCGCTTTGTCTCGGGCGACGAGATCCTCCTCGACGGCCGCAAGACGATCGCCGGACTGGCCAGGCTTGCCGGGCGCGCCCGTCCCCGAACGGGAGACCTCAAGCTTGTCTTTCCCGGCCGGCGGTTGCGGCGCCTTGTCCTCGACGCGCGGCGCGATCTTGCCGCTGACAGCCTGCTTCGGCGCCTCTTCCTTGGCCGGCGCGGTCGCCGTGATGCCCGCCAGTTTCTTGCGATAGGCATTGAAGTCGGCGGCCTGGGCGACGATGATCTTGCGCGCCTCGCCCTGGTCGATGGTGCCTGCTTCTTCCTTGTTCGGGATATTGAGGATCTTGCCGGCGCGCAGACGATTTATGTTGGCGGCGTCGAAAGTCTCTTCGTTGGCGCGAAACAATGCAACCAGCATTTGATCGAGATTGACGCCCTCGGGTTTGACTTCGGCGGCAATCTTGGCCAGGGTGTCGCCGGACTTGACCTGGCGCGTGGCATCGGTCGGGGCCGGTTTCTTGGCCGGAGCTTCGGCAAGCTTCTTTTGTGGCGTGGGCGCAACGGTCGGCGGCGGTGCCGGAACTGGTTCGGAGACGGTCG
>JACRPB010000053.1 GCA_016214175.1 Rhodocyclales bacterium | reverse complement strand
GCAGATTGATGCCCACATGAAGGCCATGAAACAGGAGCTGGAATGGGCGCGCTCCAACCCCAAGGCGCGCCAGGCCAAGAGCAAGTCGCGCCTGGCCCGCTTCGAGGAAATGTCGAGCTTCGAATACCAGAAGCGCAACGAAACCCAGGAAATCTTCATCCCGCCCGGCGAGCGTCTGGGCAACGAGGTCATCGAATTCAAGGGCGTAACCAAGGCCTTCGGCGAACGGCTGCTGATCGACGACCTCTCGTTCAAGATCCCGCCCGGCGCCATCGTCGGCATCATCGGCCCCAACGGCGCCGGCAAGTCGACGCTGTTCCGCATGATCCAGGGCGTCGAAAAGCCCGACGGCGGCGAAATCGTTATCGGCCCGACGGCGCAGATCGCCTCGGTCGACCAGTCGCGCGAAGGCCTGCCCAACGACAAGACGGTCTGGGAAGCCGTCTCCCACGGCCAGGACATCCTGACCGTCGGCCGCTTCGAGATGCCCAGCCGCGCCTACATGGGCCGCTTCAACTTCAAGGGCGCCGACCAGCAGAAGATCGTCGGCAAGCTCTCGGGCGGCGAGCGCGGCCGCCTGCACCTGGCGGCGACGCTGATCCAGGGCGGCAACGTGCTGCTGCTCGACGAACCCTCGAACGACCTCGACGTGGAGACCTTACGAGCGCTGGAAGACGCCCTGCTGGAGTTTTCCGGCTGCGTGCTGGTGATTTCCCACGACCGCTGGTTCCTCGACCGCATCGCGACCCATATCCTCGCCTGCGAGGGCGAATCGCACTGGAACTTCTACGCCGGCAACTATCAGGAATACGAGGAAGACAAGCGCAAACGCCTGGGCGAGGAAGGCGCCAAGCCGAAGCGCATCCGCTACAAGCCGATCAGCCGTTGAGATCGTCGGCGTTCAGACTGGCGGAAAAGACGTTTTGAACGCTTTCGGGAAACTGGAATTCGGCAAAGGCGCGCTCGATTTCGGCGCGGTTGCTGCCGGCGCTGCGGTCGCCGAAGCAGATGCCGATCTGGCGGCCATTGGCGGCGAGGACCTTGAAGGCGAAGCGCCAGCGGCTGGACTCGGCGAGGCGCTCGCGGAGTTCCTGCTCGTTGGTGATTTCGATGCCGGCTCGTTTCAGCAAGTCCAGGAATTGCTCGTAGGATTCATTGCAGGAACTGCCCATTTGTCGTCTCCGTCCTGTTGTACTTACATGGGCAAAAACGCGCCAGCGCGAACAAGGTTGACGAAAGTAAGAGATATTTTTGCGGCCGATGCAGCGCTCTTTGCCGGCCAATATCCTTTGATATCAATGGAACCGGCTCCGTCCACGCCCCGCAGCGGCCATGTCCGTACCCGCAGCCACGCTTGAACTCCTGGCCCCGGCGCGCAACCTCGCCTGCGGCATCGCCGCCATCGACCACGGCGCCGACGCCGTGTATATCGGCGGCCCGGCCTTCGGCGCGCGGGCGGCGGCGGGGAATACGCCCGCCGACATCGCGGCGCTCGCCGCCCACGCCCATCGCTACGGCGCGCGGGTGCTGGTGGCGCTCAACACCATCCTCAAGGACGAGGAACTGGAGCCGGCCCGACGCATCGCCTGGCAGGCTTTTGAGGCCGGCGCCGACGCCCTGATCCTCCAGGACATGGGCCTGCTGGAACTGGATCTGCCGCCGATTCAGCTTCACGCCAGCACCCAGACCGACAACCGCACGCCGGAAAAGGTGCGCTTCCTGGAGCAGGTCGGCTTCTCCCAGGTCGTGCTGGCGCGCGAACTGTCGCTGGCCGAGATCCGCGCCATCGCCGCCCAGACGAGCGCGGTACTCGAATTCTTCGTCCATGGCGCGCTCTGCGTCAGCTACAGCGGCCAGTGCACCCTCAGCCACGCCTACACCGGGCGTAGCGCCAACCGCGGCGAATGTTCGCAGATGTGCCGCCTGCCCTATACCCTGGCCGATGGCGACGGCCGCGTCCTCGCCCGCGACAAGCACCTGCTTTCGCTCAAGGACAACGACCAGGGCGCCAACCTGCGGGCGCTGATCGACGTCGGCGTCCGTTCCTTCAAGATCGAAGGCCGGCTCAAGGACCTCGCCTACGTCAAGAACGTCACCGCCCACTACCGCCGCTTGCTCGACGCCCTCCTGGCCGACGACCCGCGCTACCGCGCCGCGTCGTCGGGCACTTGCGCGTTCACGTTTGAACCGCAGCCCGAGAAGACCTTCAATCGCGGCGCCACCGACTACTTCGTCAAGGCACGCCAAGCCGACATCGCCGCCTTCGACACGCCGAAGTTCGCCGGCGCGCCGATCGGCGAAGTCGTCGCCACGGGCGACAACTGGTTCGACGTTTCTGGCGACGTGCGACTCAACAACGGCGACGGCCTCTCCTATTTCGACGCGGCCCAGGAACTGGCGGGACTGCGCATCAACCGCGCCGACGGCCGGCGCCTCTTCGTCGCCGCGCTGCCCGCCGGCCTCGTCGTCGGCACCCGGCTCTACCGCAACCGCGATCTGGCGTTCGAGCGCCTGCTGCAAAAGAAGTCGGCCGAGCGCCGCATCGGCGTCAGCCTGCGGCTCGCCGAGACGCCGGAAGGCTTCGTCCTCCACCTGAGCGACGAGGACGGCATCGGTGCCAGCGCCACCCTGGTCCACGCCAAGGAGCCGGCACAAAACGCCGAGCGCGCGCCGGCGTCGCTGCGTGACGGTCTGGGCAAGCTCGGCGACACGATATTCGTCGCGACCAACGTCGCGCTCGAACTCTCCCAGCCCTGGTTCCTGCCCGCCGCCCGCCTCAACGCCCTGCGCCGCGCCGCGGTGGAACAGCTCGAAGCGGCGCGGCTGACCGCCTACGCGCGTCCGCCGCGCGCGGCCGCCGTCGAACCGCCGCCGGCCTATCCGGCCGAGGCGCTCGACTACCTGGGCAACGTCTTCAACGGCAAGGCCCGCGCCTTCTACGCCCGCCACGGCGTAAGGCTGATTGCGGACGCCTACGAGTGCAATCGCGAGACCGGGGAGGTGGCGCTCATGGTCACCCGCCACTGCTTGCGCTACAGCTTCAATCTCTGTCCGAAGCAGGTGAAAGGCCTGCGCCCCGAGCCGCTGAGCCTGCGCCACGGCGACGAAACCCTGCGCCTGGAGTTCGACTGCAAGCGCTGCGAAATGCGCGTAATCGGCAGGCTGCGGGGAAAACGGAAGCTGCTGCTGTCCGTTCAGTAGTGCGGCGGAATTTCCTCGCGCAGGCTGCGGCCCTCGGCCGGCGCGCTGGCCGCCAGTTGCTTGCGCAATTCGATCACCGCGAGCTGCAACTGGTCGATCTGCTGTTGCTGCCGATAGATCGTCATGTTCAGTTGTTCGAGCGAGTCCTCGGCGAAGCTCAGCTTCATTTCGAGTTCGTTGAGGCGCGCATCCATGACTATCCCCTCCCGGCCCGCAGGCCGGGCCTGCGGCGATAACTCAGGCCATGACGTTGATGATCTTGCCGGTGGTCTGGCCCTGCGTATTGACGACGGGCTTGGGCGCTTCCGTCTGCGGTTTGGCCTGCGCCTTCGTCCGCTCTTCGTCCGGCTTCTTCGCCTGCGGCGCCTGGTCGGACGGCTGCGTCTGCGGCCTCACGGTCTGGGTATTCGCGCTGATGCTGGAGCTTACGGAACTGACGGCCATGATCGACTCCTTTCCGTTACGTGCTGGGGCGCCGGATGCGCCGATACGCCATCATACCCGCTCGGCGGCGCAATCGGCCAGCATGGCGGCGCGGCTGGCCGGGGTTTCCAGACTGATGCGGCCGAGCGCGCCGCTGCGATAGTCGGTGAGCAGGATCAGGGACGCCTTCTCAAGGTCGGGCGCGCCGCCGCTGCCCTTGAGGAGGCAGCCGCGCTTCTTCGCCACCGCCTCGATCACGCCGACGGCGTCGAGCTGGCCGGCGTCGCCGCCGTAGCGCGCCGTCAGCAGCGCCGGATAGCGGGCCAGCAGCAGGCCGGCCAGAAAAGTCGCCACCTCCTCCTCGATCACGGCATTGGTGCCGATGGCGTGGCTGGCCGCCAGCATGTAGCCGTCGGACTCGAACTCGATCTTCGGCCACATCAGGCCCGGCGTGTCGACCAGGCTCATGCCCGGCCCGATGTCGAGGCGCTGCTGGCTCTTGGTCACCGCCGGCTCGTCGCCGACGGCGGCGACGCGGCGCTTGACGAGGGCATTCATCAGCGTCGACTTGCCGACGTTGGGGATGCCCATGATCATCATGCGCAGCGGCTTGGTGCCGTCGTCGCGGTGGGGCGCCAGCGCCTTGCACAGCGCCGGCACGCGCGCCGCGTCGCCCGGCTTCTTGCAGGAAATCGCCACCGCCTTGACGCCGGGCTGGCGATTGTAGAAATCGAGCCACGCCCTGGTCGCCGCCGGATCGGCGAGGTCGGCCTTGTTGAGCAGCTTCAGGCAGGGCCGCTGGCGATGCAGCCGCAGCTCGCGGATCAGCGGGTTGCAACTGGCCTCGGGCAGGCGCGCGTCGACGACCTCGATGACGACGTCGGTCAGCGCCATGGTCTCGGCCGCCTTCTTGCGCGCCGAGGTCATGTGACCGGGAAACCACTGGATGGGCATAGTCGATACGTACAATTGGAAGGTCGCCATTATCCCCGATCCGCCCCCTGCCGCCCGTCCATGGCCCTGAACATCCTTTACCGCGACGACCACCTGATCGCCATCGACAAACCGGCCGGCCTGCTCGTCCATCGCAGCGACATCGACCGCCACGAAACGCGCTTCGCCGTGCAACTGCTGCGCGACCAGATCGGCCGCCGCGTCCAGCCCGTGCATCGGCTCGACAAGGGCACCTCGGGCCTGCTGCTGTTCGCCTTCGACAGCGAAACCGCAAGCCGGCTCGGCGCCCAGTTCGAATGCGACGAAGTGCAGAAAACCTATCTCGCCGTGGTCCGCGGCTGGCCGCCGGAGGCCGGCGTCATCGACCACGCGCTGTCGCGCCGGCACGACGACTACGGCCGGCCCCTGACGAACGCCGCGGCCCAGCCCGCCCTCACCCGCTACCGGCGCCTGGCTACCGTCGAACTGCCCGTCGCCGTAGACCGGTACCCGAGTGCGCGCTATGCCCTGGTCGAACTGCAACCGCTGACCGGGCGCCGCCACCAACTGCGCCGTCACATGAAGCACATCGGCCACCCCGTCATCGGCGACGCCACCCATGGCAAGGGCGTTCACAACCGCTACTTCCAGCGCCAGTTCGACTGCGCGCGCCTGTTGCTCGCCTGCGTCGAGATGAGATTCCGCCATCCGGCGAGCGGCGCCGCGCTGGCGCTGCGCGCGCCGGTCGGCGATGCCTTCGCCGACGTCCTGGCGCGGCTCGGCTGGACCCGTCTGGTTTCCGCGCTGCCGACGCCGCCCGCCGCGCGCTAGCGCTG
>JACRPB010000052.1 GCA_016214175.1 Rhodocyclales bacterium | reverse complement strand
GCCGCCGACCATGTAGCCGGTGTGGCGGTGGGCGTCCTCGGGCTTGCAGGGCGCCACTTTCTTGACGACGATCTGGCGCGCCAGTTCCTTGGTGGACACCTTGCAGTCGCCGTGCATGAGCACGATCAGCGGCTTCGCGTTCTCGTCTTCCATGACCAGGGTCTTCACCACCGCATGTTCCGGCACGTTGAGTTCGCGCGCCGACACCTTGGTGCCGCCGTGCTCTTCATAGGTGTAGAGATGGTTCGAATGGGCGATGCCGTGCTTGCGCAGGAAGACGGTGGCGGGAGTCTCGGGAACGTTGTTGTCGGGTTTCATGATGGCCTAGCCGCGGGGATGGTGGTGCCGATGCAGTTGTTTCAAGCGTTCGCGCGCCACATGAGTATAGACCTGCGTCGTCGAGATGTCCGCGTGGCCCAGCAGCAACTGCACCACGCGCAGGTCGGCGCCGTGGTTGAGCAGGTGGGTGGCGAAGGCGTGGCGCAACACGTGGGGCGAAATCTTCGCGCCGGGAATGCCGGCCGTCTGCGCGTGCTTCTTGATCAGCGTCCATACCATCTGCCGCGTCATGCCCTCGCCGGCGTTGCGGCTGCGGCCGGTGACGAAGACGTGATCCGAACTGCGTCCCTTGAGGATCGCCTGCCGCGCTTGCGCCAGATAGCGCGCCAGCCAGTCGGCGGCGACTTCGCCGAGCGGCACCAGACGCTGCTTGTCGCCCTTGCCGGTAGCGCGCAGCACCTGATCGTCGAGGCTCAGCTCGAAGAGCTTGAGGCCGACGAGTTCCGACACGCGCAGCCCGGTGGCATACAGCAGTTCCAGCAGCGCGCGGTCGCGCAGACCCAGCGGCGCGCTTACGTCCGGAGCCGCGAGCAGGTCTTCGACGTTCTTCTCGGACAGCGTCTTCGGAAAGCGCGAGGCGGCGCCGGGCCGCTCGACGTTGAGCAGCGGATCGGCGGCGATGCGGCCCAGATCGAGCAGCCAGCCGTAGAAACGCCGCAGCGCCGAATGCAGGCGGCGCTGCGACGAAGCCTTGATGCGCTCCGGGCGCGCGTGCAGATGGGCGAGGTAGCCGTTGATGTCGGCTTCGGCGACGGCGACCAGATTGCCGCCGCGCGCCGTCAACCACTTCGCGAACAGGGCGAGATCGGAACGGTAGGCGGCGAGCGTGTTCTTCGCCAGGCCGTCGGCGAGCCAGAGCGCGTCGGCGAACTCGTCGAGCAGTGCGGCGTCAGCTTCCTTCATGGGCGAGCAGCCAGCGCTTGACGTCGAGCAGAAAGCCGCCGCGCTGGCGCGCGAAGCCGCCCAGCGCACCGCCGGCGGCGACGACGCGATGGCAGGGAACGACCAGCGGATAAGGGTTGCGGCCGCAGGCGTTGCCGACCGCGCGCGGCCCGCTGGCGATGGCCTGCGCCAGCTCGCCGTAGCTCAGGGTGCGACCGCTGGGAATCGCGGCGATGCGGCCCCACACACGGCGCTGGAAGGCCGTACCGGCCGGGGCCAGGGGCAGGCCGAAGACGAAGCGCGGATCCTTCAGGTAGGCGCGCAACTGGCGCACCGCCTCCTTCGCCAGCAGGGATTGCGGCACAACTTCGGCGCGCGGCTCGAGGTATTCGATGGCGAGGATCTCGTCGTCGCTGCAGCGCAGGCCGAGCGCGAACGTCGGAGCGGACAAGACGGCTTGGTAGGCGGCAGCGGACATGATGGGCCTCGTGGGGTATCGAATGATAAACGGCTTCAAAGCCGGCCGAGATTCTTCGCGGCTTCGGGCCGCGACAGCGGCGAAAGTTTGACACCGTGCCGCGCCGGAAAGTCCCGCACCGCCGCCGGCATTGCCGGCCGCGTCGTCTGGCGGCGCAAGGCCGTTTTTACGCCGGGGAAAGGGAACTTCCTCTTCATCCAGGCGGCCATACCCGATGCCTGGACGGGATCGGCGAACGGCGCCGGCGCCGCGCGCACTCGGCGGGTGAGATTTGTCACGGACGTGGGGAATTGGAAGACCGGTCCAAATTATGGCACCGCTCTTGCTCATACAATCGTGTGCAGTGCAGCATTGGGAGACGATCATGGACTGGGACGAACTTATCTCGCTGATTACGCTGGGAGCCGTGTTCCCCTATGCCTCCGTTGCCGCCACGGATTGGCTGAAAAGGATTTGCGGAACACGCGGTTCTGGTGCGAACGCACCAAGTTGAAGCGTTAGCGACAGGGCGCGACCTCGATCACGGCATCGGCCGCCAGCCCCGGCAGCCGCTCGGCCAGCGGCTTGCAGGATCCTTCGATACATAACTCGTAGCCCGCCGCATAAGGCGAGTGCGTCAGGCGCAACTGCCTTTGCGGCGGCAGCGCCGGCCGGTAGTGCCAGACCCCGTTTTCCAGCACCGCACCCGGCGGCGGCTCCATGCCGGCGCCGCTGGCGCGGATGCGCGCTGCGCCGACGACCAGCGCGCTACCGGCGACGCGCCAGTCTTCCTCCCAGCGGGTTTTTTCTATCGAATGGGTCCAGGCCAGGGTGAAGGCTTCGACGGCGAGCACGGCGCTTGCCGCGCCCGCCGCGAGGCAGAGGCTCACGAAGCCCGCGCCCGGCGCCAGTGGTTGAGCGCGAGCAGCGCGGTGAGGCCGTAGCCGATTTCGTCCGACCAGGGAAAGTAGGCCACCAGCAGCGCGGCGGCGGCGACGCAGCCGATGCGCTCCCACACCGGCATGCGTATGCGCCCGTAGCCGACGGTGGCCGAGGCCCAGAGCATGATGGAGACGACGGCCTTGAGAATTGCCAGGGTGACGTTGGCGATCGTCAGGTCGCCTTGCAGCATCAGCGCCGGCTCGTATACCGCCATGTAGGGGACGACGAAGCCGACGATGGCGATTTGCGTCGCCTTCCAGCCGATCTTGTCGTGGTCGGCCTTGGCGATGCTCGAAGCGGCCAACGCGGCGAGTGCGATCGGCGGCGTCAGGTCGGCCATGATGCCGAAGTAGAAAGTGAACATGTGGCTGATGATTAGCGGCACGCCGAGCTTGTAGAGCGCCGGCGCGGCAATCGCCGCCGTGATGATGTAGTTGGGGATGGTCGGGATGCCGGTGCCGAGCACGATGCAGATCAGCATGGTCAGCAGCAGCGACAGGAACAGGCTTTTCTCGCCGACCGCCATCACCCAGGTGGCGAAGGTCGAGGCGGCGCCGGTCAGCGACAGGACGCCGACGATGACGCCGACGATGGCGCAGGCCAGGCCCACCGGCAGCGCCTGCTTGGCGCCGTCGACGAGGCTCATTTTCAGCGTGTGCAGCACGTGGCGGCCGCCGCGGACCGAGAAGCTGATCGCCACCAGGGCGAGGATCACCGCCAGCACCGGCACGATGCCCCATTGCGCGAAGGTCGAAGCGCCCAGGCCGACGGCGAGCCAGAACACGTAGCGGAAGGCGGTGAGCGAAATGCGCGCGGCGATGGCGGCGCCGAGGATCAGGATCGCGGTCAGCGCCAGCCCGACCATGCCGGCGAACATGGGCGTGAAGCCGTGGAACAGCATCCACACCAGCGCCGCCAGCGGTACGGCGAGGTGCCAGTTGTCCTTGAGCGCATGCCAGGGGTTCGGGCACTCCTCCTTGGGAATGCCCTTGAGGCCGTGGCGGCCCGCTTCGAGGTGCACCATCCACAGCGCGGTGAAGTAGTAGAGCAGCGCCGGCACGATGGCGGCCATAACGATGTCGGCGTAGGGCACGTTCAGCGTCTCGGCCATGATGAAGGCGACCGCGCCCATCACCGGCGGCATGATCTGGCCGCCCATCGAGGCCGTCGCCTCGACGGCGCCGGCGAATACCGGCGAATAGCCGAAGCGCATCATCAGCGGAATCGTGAACTGGCCGACCGTGAGCACGTTGGCGATGCCCGAGCCGGAGATGGTGCCCATCAGTCCGGATGAGATCACCGCCACCTTGGCCGGCCCGCCTTGGGTATGGCCGACCGTGCCCAGCGCCAGTGCGTTGAACAGGCGGATCATGCCGGCGTGTTCGAGGAAGGAGCCAAACAGGATGAACAGGAAAATGTAGGTTGCCGAAACGAAGGTCGGCACGCCGAAGACGCCTTCGGTGGAGAGGAAGAGATTGCCGATGATCTGGTCGAAGCCGTAGCCGCGGTGGGCGATGAACTCCGGCAGGTACTGGCCCCAGAGGCCGTAGGCGAGAAAGACCGCGCACATGATGGGCAGCGCGAGGCCCATGATGCGCCGCGTCGCCTCGAATACCAGGATGACGAAGGCGGTGCCGACGGCGAGGTCGGCGAGCGACGGATCGCCCGAGCGCTGCACCAGATCGGCCTCATAGACCCAGTGGTAGGTGGCCAGTGCGAGGCTGCCGGCCGCCAGCACCCAGTCGCCGAGCGGGATGCGCGACAGCCGGGCGTTGTGGCGGAAGCTCGGGTAGAGGACGAAGGTCAGCGCCAGCAGGAAACCGACGTGCAGCGAGCGCGTGACCAGGCTGGAGAGCGGGGCGAAGGCGGCGACGATCAACTGGAAAGTTGTGAACGCCAGCGCAATCGCCGTCATCGCATGCAGGCACCAACCCCCCAGCTTGCGCTGGATGCCGTGTTCCGAAATTTCCTCCAGGCCGTGGTCGGGCGCGGCGGCGTTGTCGAAGTGCATCGCCGGCGACCGCTTACTTCAGCAGGCCGGCCTCGCGGTAATACTTCTCGGCGCCCGAATGCAGCGGCAGCGGCATGTTCTTCGGCGCGCCGTCCTTGCTGATGGCCTTGGCGGCCGCATGGGCGGAGTAGAGCAGGTCGAGATTCTCGAAAATGCTCTTGGTCATCGTATAGACGGTGTCGGCCGACACGCCCTCGTGGCTGACGAGGAAGTTCTGGATGGTGGCGGTCGCTACTTCCGCGCCCTGGCCCTCGTAGGTCTTGGCCGGGATGACGGCGGCGGTGTAGGCCGGGTCGCCGATCCTGGCGATGACGTCGGCGGGCACCGGCACGATGGCGATCTTGACCGCGGTCGCCAGGTCGCGCAGCGCGGCGACGCCGAGGCCGGCCGAGATCAGCGTGGCGTCGAGCTGGCGGTTCTTCATGAGCTCGACCGACTCGCCGAAGGGCAGGTACTCGACCTTCGAGAAGTCCTTGTAGCTCATGCCGGCGGCCTTGAAGATGGCGCGCGAGTTGAGCTCGGTGCCCGACTTCGGCGCGCCGACGGCGATGCGCTTGCCCTTCAGGTCGGCCAGGCTCTTGATGCCCGAGTCGGCGGCGGCGACGATCTGGATGTAGTTCGGATAAATCGCGGCGACGCCGCGCAGCTTCTTCAGCGGCGTCTTGAAGCCGGCTTCCTCGTCGCCCTTCCAGGCGTCCGAGAGCGAGTCGCCGAGCGTGAAGGCGATTTCGCCGCGGCCGGCCTGCAGCAGGTTGAGGTTCTCGGCGCTAGCCTTGGTCGCTTGCACCGACACCTTGGCGGTGGGCAGCGCCTTGCTGTAGATCTGGCCCAGCGCCACGCCCATCGGGTAATACACGCCCGAAGTGCCGCCGGTCAGCACGTTGATGAAGTCCGCCGCCTGCACCGAGGCGGCGAGCAGCAGGCCTGCCGCGAGGCCGAGGGCAGGACGAATGATCTTGTGGGTCATGCGATTCTCCTCAAATGTTTTTGTTAGGGACCGGTACCCGGCAGGGCGGCGACGTAGTCCGCCAGCGCCAATGCCGAGGTCAGTCCCGGCGATTCTATTCCGAAAAGATTGACCAGCCCCGCGACGCCGTGCTGTGGCGGGCCGTCGATGCGGAAGTCGGCGGCCGCCGATTGCGGGCCGCCGAGCTTCGGTCGGATGCCGGCGTAGCCCGGCTGCAGCGCGCCGTCGGGCAGGCGCGGCCAGTAGCGGCGGATGGCCGCGTAGAAGGCGTCGCCGCGCGTCGGTTCGACGCGGTAATCCTCGTGCGCGATCCATTCGACGTCGGGGCCGAAGCGGGCCTGGCCGCCGAGGTCCAAGGTCAGGTGCACGCCGAGTCCGCCCGCTTCCGGCACCGGATAGACCAGGCGCGAAAAAGGCGCCCGGCCGGCGAGCGTGAAGTAGTTGCCCTTGGCGAGATGGAGCGGCGGCACGTGGGCGGCGGCCAGGCCGCGCAGGTTCGCCGCCACGCGCTGGGCGCCGAGGCCGGCGCAGTTGATCACGGTGCGCGCCGCGAGTTGCAGCGGCGCGTCGCCGCCGATGTCGAGCACGAGGCCGGAGGCGAGGACTGCGCCGCCCGCGACCGGCGCGCGCAGCGCGAGCACCGCGCCGTGGCGTTCGGCGTCGCCGAGCAGGGCCAGCATCAGCGCATGGCTGTCAACGATCCCCGTATCGGGCGAGAGCAGCGCGGCGACGCATCTGACTTCGGGTTCGAGCGCCATGGCTTCCGCCGCCGTCAGCCGTTGCAGGTTCTCGACGCCGTTGGCGCGCGCCTGGGCGGCGATGGTTTCGAGCCCGGCGACCTGCGCGTCCGTCGTTGCGACGAGGAGCTTGCCGCAGCGCCGGTGCGGGATGCCGTGCGAGGCGCAATAGGCGTAGAGCGCGCGCCGCCCCGCCACGCAGCAACGCGCCTTCAGCGATCCGGCCGCATAGTAGAGGCCGGCGTGGATGACTTCGGAATTGCGCGCGCTGATGCCGGTGCCGATGGCATCCGCCGCTTCGACGATCAGCACCTCGCGGCCGGCAAGGGCCAGCGCGCGGGCGACGGCGAGGCCGACGACGCCGGCCCCGATCACGACGCAATCGATGCGTTCCATCAGACGATGCCGTCGGCCCTCAGCGCCGCGATCTCCGCCGCCGACAGGCCCAATGCGCCGAGCACCGCGTCCGTGTCCGCGCCCAGGGGCGGCGGCGCGCGGCGATAGTCGACGGGCGTGGCCGAAAAACGGATCGGGTTCGCCACCTGCGGCGCCGTGCCGCCCGCGGCATGGGGCAGGTCCACGCGCAGGCCGCGATGGCGCACCTGCGGGTCGGCGAAGACCGCGGCGAGATCGTTGATCGGCCCGCAGGGCACGGCCGCGGGTTCGAGCAGGGCGATCCACTCGGCCGTGGTCTTCATCACCGTCGTCTGCCGCAGCAGCGGCAGCAGCACGTTGCGATGCTGCACGCGCGCGGCATTGGTGGCGAAACGCGCATCCTGCGCCCACTCGGCATGGCCGGCGATGGCGCAGAACTTGGCGAATTGATTGTCGTTGCCGACGGCGAGAATCATGTCGCCGTCGGCGGTCGGGAAGTCCTGGTAGGGCACGATGTTGGGATGGCCGTTGCCAAGGCGGCGCGGCGCCTGGCCGGCGACGAGATAATTGAGCGCCGGATTGGCGAGGCAGGCCACCTGCACGTCGAGCAGCGCGAGATCGATGTACTGGCCGCGGCCTGTGCGAAAGCCTTCCTTGTCGCGATGCGCGAGCGCGGCGAGGATCGCGTTGCCGGCGTAGAGCCCGGTGAGGATGTCGGTCAGCGCGACGCCGACCTTCTGCGGCCCGGCGCCTTCCTCGCCGTCGGCACGGCCGGTGACGCTCATCAGCCCGCCCATGCCCTGGATCAGGAAGTCGTAGCCGGCGCGCGCCCCATAGGGGCCGTCCTGGCCGAAGCCGGTGATCGAGCAGTAGATCAACTGCGGATTCTCCGCGGCGAGGCGCGCGTAGTCGAGGCCGTACTGCGCGAGTCCGCCGACCTTGAAGATCTCGATCACGACGTCGGCTTCGCGCGCCAGCCGGCGCAGGATGTCCTGGCCCGCGGGGCGCGTCATGTCCACGGTCAGCGAACGCTTGTTGCGGTTGGTGCACAAGTAGTAGGCGGCGTCCGTCGTCGGCGCGCCCGCGCCGTCGGCCAGCCAGGGCGGCCCCCAGGCACGCGTGTCGTCGCCGCTGCCGGGCTTCTCGACCTTGACGACCTCGGCGCCGAGATCGCCGAGCAGTTGCGAAGCCCAGGGCCCGGCGAGCACGCGCGAGAGGTCGAGGACCTTGATGTGGGAAAGCGCGCCCATCACATGGCCTCAACTTTCATGCAGTGCGTCGCCGGCGCAGCGGGCAGGCAATCGCTGAAATCGGCTCGGTCCATCGCGGCTCCTGTTCGTCGAGCGCGACAGTATGCCAGCAGTCGGAGACGGGGCAAGGCTCGCCGAACGCAACTGCGCCTGGCATTCCCGGCCAGAATGAAAGACTCCCTGTGTCTTGCCGCGGGTGCGCGCCTCGCGGCTGCGTTGTGGCGGCAATTAAATGGGGCATGCGCAACCGGAAGGAATGCTATTGCGCGAAAGCGAAAACCACGCGCTATTGGAATTCCGCAAGATATTGAGCCATCGGGGCCTTTCAGTGCGGACGGCGACAGAGAATCGGCACCCGATCTATGGGGTATGCGTACGGCAGTGTATTCACACTGCCCCACGATATGTGCCGCCGCCTTCCTTCATCGCAAGTCCTTCACCAGGCGAATGCCGCTGAACTGCCAGCGCGACCAGGCGTGGAAGAAGTTGCGATAGCTGGCGCGGATGTGGTCGCGCGGCGTTGCGCAGGAGCCGCCGCGCAAGACCATCTGGTTGACCATGAACTTGCCATTGTACTCGCCGGCCGGGCCTGCCGGCGGCTTGAAGCCGGGATAGGCAGGGCAATCGCACACGCAGATGTCTTAAACCCTGAAAGAAAGTCGTTTACGGACAAGGCGTTATGACAGGAGCTTGTGCACCCTGATGAATTCAGGTTTACTCTCGATTTTTGTCGGG
>JACRPB010000178.1 GCA_016214175.1 Rhodocyclales bacterium | reverse complement strand
GCGCGGTTCGCGCATGGGCGACTATGCCGGCGGCCAGTTCGACATCCCGCGCCAAATCATCCGCGCCGTCGCCAACAAGTTCCACGACATGGCTGAAGAGACCATCGGCGAGAAGACCTTCTGCTGCGGCGGCGGCGGCGGCGTGCTGACCGACGAACTGCTGGACATCCGCGTCAAGGGCGCCTTGCCGCGCATGGAAGCGTTGCAGCGCGTGGTCGACGACAAGGGCGTGAATTTCATGGCCACCATCTGCGCCATCTGCAAGGCGCAGTTCAGCAAGGTTTTGCCTTACTACGGCTTCAAGAGCGGCATGGTCGGCGGCGTGCATCAACTCGTCAGCACGGCGATCCAATTAGGCAACGAACAGTAAACGCGCTTTAAAACGATTTACCGGAGACAAGCGATGTCCACCACGAACCAGACCCCGCAGAACACCAAGTTCACCTATCGCCGTTTCAAGGAGGGCGACACCGAGTACAGGCGCTCGCAGGAAAGGCTGTTCAAGGCCAGTTGGACCTACAAGTGCCCGACCTACGTCCAGCAGACGCCGCCCTGCCAAGGCCAATGCCCGGCCGGCGAGGACATCCGCTCCTATCTGAACATCGTGCGCGGCATCGAGAAGCCGCCCGTCGGCGCCGATGGCAAGCCGTCCATGCCATGGCAGGAATACGCCTGGCGGCGGCTGACCGAATGCAATCCCTTCCCGGCCATCATGGGCCGCGTCTGCCCGGCCCCCTGCCAGGGCGGCTGCAACCGCGCCAAGGTCGAGGAGTACGTCGGCATCAACTCGGTCGAGCAGTTCCTCGGCAACTACGCCATCGAAAAGGGCCTCGGCTTCGCCAAGCCTGAAGTCGAGACGGGCAAGAAGATCGCCGTCATCGGCGGCGGCGTCGCCGGCCTCTCGGTCGCCTACCAGTTGCGCAAGAAGGGCCACCAGATCACGATCTTCGAAGCCCACAGCAAGCTCGGCGGCATGCTGACCTTCGGTCTGCCGGCCTACCGCACGCCGCGCGACGTCGTCGATGCCGAAGTCAAGCGCATCACCGACATGGGCGGCATCGATGTCCGCTGCAACACGCGCGTCGGCAAGGACGTGACGATGGAGCAATTGCGTCAGGATTACGATGCCGTCTTCATCGGCATCGGCGCCCAGGCCGGCAACAAGCTCGACATCCCCGGCTCCGACGCGCCCAACGTCACCGACGGCATCACCTTCCTGCGCGGCTTCAACGAAGGCCGCATCGACTGCGCCGGCAGGCACATCGTCGTCATCGGCGGCGGCGACACCGCCATGGACTGCGCCGCCGTGGCGCGGCGTCTCGGCACCATCTGCGATGCCCAGCGGGAAGACGAGAACAAGACCAAGGTCACCATCGCCGCGCGCGAAGGCAGCAGCAGCGTCATCAAACCACTGCTCAAGCAGAGCTCCGAGGTGGTCATCGCCTATCGCCGCCACGTTCAGGAAATGCCGGCGTCCAAGCACGAAATCGATGCCGTCATCGAGGAAGGCGTCGAGCTGCAGCCTTGCGTCGCGCCGGTCTCCGTGGTCAAGGGTGCGGACGGCAAGGCCACCGCGCTGCGCGTCATCAAGGTCGACTGGGTCAACAAGAAGATGGTGCCGCAGGAAGGTTCCGAGTACGACATCCCCGCCGACCTCATCGTCTGCGCCGTCGGCCAGTACATCGACTGGGAAGGCATGGATTCGTTCAAGAACCAGAAGAACGTCGCCAACGTCGACAAGAACTTGCAGGCCGTCGGCCAGCCCGGCGTCTTCGTCGGCGGCGACGCCATCACGCCGCTCTTGCTGACCACCGCCATCGGCCACGCGCGCATCGCCGCCGAAGGCATCGATCAGTACGTCATGACCGGCGAAGTCCAGAAGCGGCCGAAGGTCGACAAGAAGCTGTTCGACATGCCGGCCAACATGACGAAGTTCGGCGTCAAGTTCGATAAGGTGCCCGACGGCTATACGCGCGCCACGTGCGACAACAAGAACGCGGTACACAACTTCGACGATCGCGCCGACCGCGCCGTCATCGACGCCAAGGATCTGTTCCTCGGCCACTTCAACCATACGCCGCGCAACGAGCGCAGCCAGCACACGGTCAACGCCGACAACGTGCTCGGCAACATGGAAGAGCGCCTGATCGCGCTGACCGAAGCCCAGGCCCAGGCCGAAGCCAAACGCTGCATGAGCTGCGGCATGTGCTTCGAGTGCGACAACTGCGTCATCTACTGCCCGCAGGGTGCCGTCAAGCGCATGCCGAAGAAGGAGCAAATCGCCGGCCGCTACGTCACCACCGACTACTTCAAGTGCATCGGCTGCCACATCTGCATGGACGTCTGCCCGACCGGCTACATCCAGATGGGTCTCGGCGGCGAAGGCAACTGACGGCCACCCGCGGACGATGACCATGGCGCGCGTTCTTACTTTGCTGGCTTCCCTCGTGCTGGCCTTGCCCTTCCAGGTGCACGCCGGCGAGGTGGCCAAGCCGGCCGTCAAGATCGAGAACCCCGACACGCAATGCGTGGCGCCCGCCGAGGAAATGCGCCGCAACCACATGGAAGTGCTCCAGCATCAACGCAATCGGACCCTGCGCCTGGGCGAGCGCGGTGCCAAGGTCAGCCTCAACGGCTGCATCGAGTGTCATGCCAGCAAAACCAACGGCTCGGTGATCGGCGGCAAGGACAATTTCTGCGAAGCCTGCCATGCCTATGCCGCCGTCAAGCTCGACTGCTGGGATTGCCACCAGCCGAAGGCCGGCTACAAGGCCGCGGCTGTGGCGCAGCCGTCCGGAGAAAACAAATGAGCGCTCCCGAGAACAAGCGCCGCGCATTCCTCGCCGCCGTCGGTGCGGTCGCCGTCGCGCCCGGCATCAGCCTGATCGCGCCGTCCCAGGCCGGCACGGCCGCGTCGAGCGCCGTGCGCTTCGGCATGCTCGTCGACACCACCAAGTGCAGCCCCGGCTGCGACGCCTGCGTCAAGGCCTGCGCCGCCGAGAACGGCCTCGTCGAGCCGATCGCCGATCTCCGCCAGGGCTCGCAGTGGATACGCAAAATCGACCTCGTCGATACCGCCACCGGGCGCCAGCACTCGCTGCCGATGATGTGCCAGCACTGCGCCAAGCCGCCCTGCGTCGACGTCTGCCCGACCGGCGCCTCTTTCAAGCGCGCCGACGGCATCGTGCTCGTCGACCGCCACATCTGCATCGGCTGCCGCTACTGCATGATGGCCTGCCCGTACAAGGCGCGCTCCTTCGTGCATCAGCCGCTGACGACCCAGAACCCGGAAGTGCCGCGCGGCCTGGGTTGCGTCGAAGCCTGCACCTTCTGCGTGCAGCGCACCGATCGCGGTCTGGCGCCGGCCTGCGCCGACGCCTGCCCGCAAGGCGCGATGCTCTTCGGCGACCTCAACGATCCGCAGAGCGCCATCGCCAAGCGATTGAAGGAAGTCGCGACGACCCAGGTGCGCGCCGACCTCAAGCTCGGCACCGGCGTTCGCTACCAGGGCATCTGACGGGGACGACATGAAAAACGAATTTAGCCGCGTCGAAGAAAAACTGTTCTACGGTCTGGCCGCCCTCGGCGCCCTGGTGACCGCCGTCGGCCTCGGCGCTGCGCTTTACATGGAGCATCACGGCCACGTCGTCACCGGCATGAACAACCAGATCGTCTGGGGCCTGCCCCACGTCTTCGCCATCTTTCTCATCGTCGCCGCCTCGGGCGTGCTCAACGTCGCCTCCATCGGCTCGGTGTTCGGCAAGGCCGTCTACAAGCCGCGCGCCCCGCTCTCCGGTCTGCTCTGCATCGCCATGCTCGCCGGCGGCCTGGCGGTGATCATGCTCGACCTCGGGCGCGCCGACCGCCTCGTCGTCGCCATGACGCACTTCAATCCGACCTCGGTGTTCGGCTGGAACGTCATCCTCTATCCCGGCATGTTCGGCATCGTCGCCGTCTATATGTGGACGCTGATGGAGCGCCGCATGTATCCCTGGTCGAAGCCGGTCAGCGTCGCCGCCTTCATCTGGCGCCTGCTGCTCACCACCGGCACCGGCTCGATCTTCGGCTTCCTCGTCGCGCGCCAGGCCTATCAGTCGGCCGTGCTGGCGCCGATGTTCATCATCATGTCCTTCGCCTGGGGACTGGCGGTCTTCATGGTGGTGCAGAAGGTCATGTACGGCTGGAACGACCTCGCCCTTCACCCCGACATCCGCAAGCGCATGAAGAACCTGCTCGCGATCTTCGTCGCCGCCGTGTTCTATTTCGTCGCCGTCTATCACCTGACCAACTTCTACTTCGCCAAGCAGGTCGCCTTCGAACGCTTCATCCTCGTCGACGGCGGCATCTTCCCGCTGCTGTTCTGGGGCGGCTGGCTGCTGGCCGGCACCGTGCTGCCGCTGCTGCTGATCTTCGTGCCCGGCCTCGCCGCCATGCGCGGCTCGGTGACGGCGGCATCGCTGCTGGTGATCGTCGGCGCCTTCTGCCAGCTCTACGTCTTCATCATCGGCGGCGAGGCTTTCCCGCTGGAAATCTTTCCCGGCATGACGGTGTCGAGCAGCTTCTTCGACGGCCGGATCGACCATTACGCCCCCAGCCTGCCCGAATTCCTGCTCGGACTGGGCGGCATCGGCATCGCGTTCACCATGACCGTCGTCGGTGTGCGCGTGCTGCGCTTCCTGCCCAAGGACGACCTCGCCAAACTTGGCGCCGCAGGAAGCCTCAGCGACTAGGCGGCGTCGCCATGCATCGCTTCCTGATCTCCGCCGCCCTCAAATCGTCGGGCAAGACGACGATCAGCATCGGACTGGCCGCCGCCCTGCGCGCACGCGGCCACGTCGTGCAGCCGTTCAAGAAGGGCCCCGACTACATCGACCCTCTGTGGCTCACGCGCGCGGCCGGCCGCGATTGCCACAATCTCGACTTCCAGGTATCGCCCGACGACGAATTGCGCGGCCAGTTCGCGCGCCACGGTTGCGACGCCGACGTCTGCCTGGTCGAAGGCAACATGGGCCTTTACGACGGCCTCGATCTCGCAGGCTCGAACAGCAACGCCGCACTGGCGAAACTGCTCGCCCTGCCGGTGATCCTGGTGCTCGACGCGCGCGGCATGACGCGCGGCATTGCGCCGCTGATCCTCGGCTACCAGGCGTTCGACCGCGAGATCAAAATCGCCGGCGTCATACTCAACAAGCTCGGCGGCAAGCGCCACGAAGCCAAGCTGCGCGCCAGCGTCGAGCACTACACCGACGTGCCCGTAATCGGCGCCGTCCAGGACGATCCGCGCTTGCAGCTCGTCGAGCGCCACCTGGGCCTGATGCCCGCCAACGAAGCGCAGGCCGCGCAGCGCCGCATCGCCGAAATCGCCGCGGCGGTCGCCGAGCAGGTCGACATCGAGCGCCTGCTTGCCGCGACCCAGACCGCGGTCTCGCTGCCGCGCCCGGCGCCGCAGGTCATCGCGGGCGGGCCGACGGTGCGCATCGCCGTCGCCCAGGACGCCGCCTTCGGCTTCTATTACGCCGACGACTTCGACGCGCTGCGCGCCGCGGGCGCCGAGATCGTTCCTTTCGATACGCTGCGCGACGCGCGCCTGCCGGTCTGCGACGGCCTGTTCATCGGCGGCGGCTTCCCCGAATCCTTTCTCGACGACCTCGCCGCCAATGCCAGCCTGCGCGCCGACATCTTCGCCGCCATCGAGAACGGCCTGCCGACCTACGCCGAATGCGGCGGCCTCATGTACCTGGCGCGTTCCATCGAGTGGAACGGCAAGACGGCGCCGATGGTCGGCGCCATCGCCGGCGACGTCGTCATGCACAAGAAGCCGGTCGGCCGCGGATACGTCACGCTGCGCCCGACGACCGCGCATCCGTGGCGCGGCGGCGAGGCCGCCGGCGATCTGCGCGCACACGAGTTCCACTACTCGTCGCTCGACAACCTCCCGGCCGACACCCGCTACGCCTACGAAATGATCCGCGGCCACGGCATCGACGGCCGGCGCGACGGCATCGTTTACAAGAATCTGCTCGCCTCCTATAGCCATTTGCGCGCCGCGGCGAGCTGCGACTGGCCGGCCCGGTTCGTCGGTTTCGTACGCACTTGCGGCCACCTTACGAAGGAGGAGCACCGATGTTCCGCCTGACCCCCGCCGCCGCCGAACAGATCCTGCGCACGGCAGAAGTCCAGGGCGACGCGCCGTCGCTGCGCATCGCCGCCAAGATCGACGAGGATGGGGAGCGCGTCTATGGCGTCGGCTTCGACGAGGAACGCGAAAACGACCAGGTGCTCGACTGCGAAGGCGTCACCATCCTGATCTCGCCGCGCAGCCAGACATTGCTCGCCGGAACCACGCTCGATTTCGTAGAATTGAAGGCCGGCGAATTCCAGTTCGTTTTCCTCGATTCCAGCGAACCGGGCTGCGCGCCCGCCGGCGGCTGCGCATCCTGCGGACGCGGCAGCGGCTGCAAATAGATGACACCCGATCCTGCCCAACCCGGCACCGTCTACCTGGTAGGTGCCGGCCCCGGCGACCCCGAACTGCTGACGCTGAAAGCGGCCCGCCTCATTGCCGCCGCCGACGTCGTCGTCTATGACGCCCTCGTCTCGCCGGCGATCATGGCCATGGTCAACCCGGCGGCCGAACGCATCTACGCCGGCAAGGAACGCGGCAAGCACGCCCTGCCGCAGGACGACATCAACCTGCTGCTGGTGCGCCTGGCCAAGGCCGGCAAGCGCGTGGTAAGGCTTAAGGGCGGCGATCCCTTCGTCTTCGGCCGCGGCGGCGAGGAAGTGGAAACGCTGGCCGAAAACGACGTCCCGGTCGAGGTGGTGCCCGGCATCACCGCCGCCGCTGGCGTCGCCGCCTACGCCGGCATCCCGCTCACCCATCGCCGTTGCGCCCAGGCCTGCGTCTTCGTTACCGGCCATCTCAAGGACGGCAGCATGAACCTCGACTGGCCGGGGCTGGCGCGGCGGCAACAAACCGTGGTGATCTACATGGGCCTGCACGGCCTGCCGACGCTGTGCGCGAAATTGATCGAACACGGCCTGCCCAGCGACTGGCCCGCCGCCATCGTCCAGCGCGGCACCACGCCGCAGCAGCGCACGGTCACCGGCACCCTGACGACCTTGCCGCAGTTGGCCGAAGCGGCCCACCTCAAGGCGCCGACGCTGATCATCGTCGGCGAGGTCGTCAGGCTGCGCAAGAAACTAGCCTGGTTCCGCGAGGCTGACGCGGCGCACTGAATGCGGCGGGCGTTGGTTCGCCTTGTCGTCCGTCAAGCGGATATTCGTCAGCGCCAACTTGAAAGCGTTGCCCACGGCGGCGGCGACTTGCGCCACGCGCGCCGCTTGCAGTTTGCTGCAATCCGCTTGCGCCACCACGTGCATCAGGCCAAGGACATCCCCCTTGGCGATCAGCGGCAAGCAGAAATAGGCGCCCGTCGCCGGCGCCTGGAAGTGGCTGCATGACAGTTCCGTTTCCGGATTCGACACTTCATGCAGTTGAATGCGCCGCAGCGCCCAGCAGCGCTCGCGCTCGAAGCCGGGCAGCATCTGCGTGCCGACGCCCCAGGTGGCCACCGTGCGGAACTCGTCGCGATCCGCCGCCACCGCCAAGGCGCCGCCGATGCCGAGCTTGAGCCGCTCGGCCATCTGCCCGACCGTGCGGTAGGCTTCGTCGGCGGTGGTGCAAGTCTGTAGCAGTTCCGACGTTTCGTTCAATAAGGCCAGATCCTTGGCCTGCGTTTGCAGTTCCGCCAAAGTGACCAGCAGCCGGGAATGGGACTGTTCGCGCTCTTCCGCGGCAAGCTTCTGCTCCGTAACGTCTTCCTGGATCGCCAAGTAGTGGGTCACGCTGCCCTTGGCGTCGGCGATCGGCGTCACCGAAACCTTGTCCCAATACAGCTCGCCGTTCTTCCGGCGGTTGTGGAACTCGCCCACCCACTCGTTCTTGTCTGCGATGGAACGCCAGAAATCCGCGTACACGCCCTCGTCGACCATGCCGGACTTCAGGATGCGCGGCGTTTGCCCGACCAGGTCTTCCATCGTGTAGCCGGTCACCTCGACGAATTTCGGATTGACGTATTCGAAAATGCCTCTGGCATCGGTGATGAAAGTCGACGCGGGACTATGCTCGACGGCCAGCGAGAGCTTCCGCAACTGGATTTCGGCCTGGCGGTGAAACGCGATCTCCTCCTGCAGCCGACGATTGGCCATCAGGAACTCCTGGTTGCGTATGGCCAGGTTTTCATACAACTCGCCCATGGCCCGCAACAGGACTTCGTGGGTATCGGACATCTTCTCCTTGGCACGCACACGGGCCTGGTCCGGCGTCAGCCCCTTTTCTAGCGCGATGATCTCGTTGGCCATGCGCATGTCGGTGCCAAGGATATGCAGGATCAGCCAACGCGAGAGAAAGGTCAGCGTCTGCGTGGACACTTGCAGCGGATTGTTGCAGGCCGCGTTGCGCGCCAGCGTCACTTCCTGCACGAAGCCGACGTGGGAGGCGCGGTGGGTCGCCTCGAACTCGCGATCGACCCCCGACTCCAGCATCAGGTTTTCTTCGGTCTTGAAGTGATAGTTGGCGTAACTCGCCAGTTCGTCCAATACCTTGATCAAGGACGCCGCATCGGCCTGTTCGGCCAGCTTGTTGGCCACGGTATTGATCAAGGTCACCAGCTTCTTGTGCTGGAGGTCGACCTTGGCGATCCCGACCTGATACTTGCCGCTCCAAACGAAGATATCGGACTTGATCCTGCTGCCTCTCGGTTTCATGGCGGCAACCGCTAGCGGCTATGCCGCACGCGCAGCGCGGGCGACCGGCAAACATCCCAAGCGACGAACTCCGGCCGACCAACGAAGTCGTACGGTAGGCAACGTGCGCGATCGAACCCGCCGCTGCTGATTTCGCCCTGTCTTGTCTCCTCACTCATGGGTATCCCCCTTTTTATAACAAGGTCATCACGATGCGATTCTAGCCTGACTGGAAGGGCGCGTGGCTTGACGACATCGAATACATCGCATTCAGGCCGCGCCTGCAACTCCAGGCTGGCCCGCGGCAAGCGGAAACCGGCAATAAATGCTTACAAACGAAGCCGATGCTGTAGCAACTGGAGTCCGCCGATGTGCTCGAATCGGAGGCAAGGAAGGTCAAAGGAACGAACATGAAATCGCTAAAGCTCGCCTTGGTATTTCTGCTCCTGGCAGGGTCGGGAATCACCGGCGCTTGGGCAGGCCACCACGGGCATGTCCGTTTCGGCGTCGTGATCGGACCGGTCTGGGGATCCTGGCATTACCCGCCGCCGCCCTATTACTACACGCCCTATTACCCGCCGATCATCGTCGAGCGCCCGGCCCCCACCGTCTATATCGAACAGCCGGCCGCGACGCCCGCGCCGACGACGCACTACTGGTATTACTGCGTGACGGCGAAAGGCTATTACCCCTACGTGCGGGAATGCCCGAGCGGCTGGCAGAAGGTGTTGCCGCAGCCTCCGGGCACACCGTAACGTCCGCGAGGCCAAAATGAACTCTCCGACATCGCTTGCCCCCTTGCTGGCCGTCCTGCTGTGCGCCTGCACCAGCATGCCGAGCGGTCCCAGCGTCATGGCGCTGCCCGGCAGCGGCAAGAACTTCGCCGAATTCCGCATCGATGACGCCGAGTGCCGCGACTACGCCCTCGCCCAGGTCGGCGGCGCCGCCGCCGATCAGGCCGCAACCAGTGCCGGGGTGCGCAGCGCCGCGGTCGGCACAGCCGTCGGGGCCGTCGCCGGAGCCGCCATCGGCGGGCGCGAAGGCGCCGGCGTCGGCGCCGGCACCGGCCTACTGGTGGGCAGCATGGCCGGCACGGGGGCCGCGCAAAGCTCGGCCTACGGCACGCAACAGCACTATGACAACGCCTACGTCCAGTGCATGTACGCAAAGGGCGAACAAGTGCCGGTTTCCGGCGCGCTGCCGCGAAGGCAGGTGACTGCCCCGTCGCGCCCGCCAGCCGTTCCGCCGCCACCCAACTACCCGCCACCTAACTACCCGCCGCCCGTTCCCCAACGCTAACCCTATGAGTAACAAACCATGAACGCTAAAGCCCCCTTGCATCCGATCATCTGGATTGCCGGCATTTCCGTCACCCTGTTGTCTCTCGTCGGCATCGCAGCGCTGACCGGCTGGCTGCCTGCGCGCACCGCAGCCACGGCCCCGGTGGTCGCCGTTGCGCCCGAGACCGCGCCGCCGGTCGCACCTGCGGCCGCCGCAAACGCGACGACGGCGCCGGCCGTCGTCACCCCGCCGGCCGCGTCGATTCCAGCGGCACAGCATAAGGCCGCCGCGAAGAAGAAGGCCGCCCCCGAGTCTGCTTCAACGCCGCTGGCGAGCTTGCCGCCCCCCGCCGCTAACGGCGTTCCGCCCGACTACGTTCCGCCGTCTGCGGCCGCGGCAGCGCCCGCGCCCGTCTGCGGCACCTGCGGCGTCGTCGCCAGCGTACGCGAAGTTGCTCGCCAGGGGCAGTCCAGCGGCATCGGCGCGGTCGCCGGCGGCGTGCTCGGCGGCGCTTTGGCCAACAATTTCGGCCGCGGCGACGGCAAGACGCTGGCGACGATCGCCGGCGCCGTCGGCGGCGGCCTGCTCGGCAACGAGATAGAGAAGTCCAAGAACAAGTCCGTCAGCTATCAGATCAGCGTGCGCATGGAAGACGGCACGCTCCAACTGGTCGACGCGGCGACCCTGCCGTCGTGGCGGATCGGCGACAAGGTCAAGCTGGTCAACGGCAGTCTGGTCGCCCGCTGAGCGGCACGCGGCGACGCGCGGAAGCCGGCGGAAGGCGCTAACATCGCGCCCCAGGACGAGTCACCACCGAGATTGCCATGCCGCCCGAAGCGCCGACGCCGCCGACAGAACAGCCGACCGACCGGCCATCGCCGCCGCAACAGCCCCGCTGCATCCGCTGCGGCGCCCAAGCTCCGGTCGACGAAGACGGCTTCTGCGCCAAGTGCGTCGGCGAAGTCGAACAGGCCTGTCTCTAGCCGCCCGCGTCGAGCAACGCTTCAGTCGCGCCCTTCCGCGGCGCCCCAGCGGCTGGCCGCCGCATCGTCGGTCTCGCGCGCATCGACCCAGCGGCTGCCGGTCGCGGTCTCTTCTTTTTTCCAGAACGGCGCGCGCGTCTTTAAGTAGTCCATGATGAACTCGCAGGCGGCGAAGGCGTCGCCGCGATGCGAAGACGCAACGCCGACGAAGGCGATGGGCTCGCCCGGCAGCAGGCGGCCGATGCGGTGGATCACGCGCACGCGGCGCACATCCCAGCGCCGGCATGCAATGGCGACGATTTCGGCGAGCGCCTTTTCCGTCATGCCGGGATAGTGCTCAAGACTCATCGCGCCGACGCCGTCGCTGCCGCCGCGCACCAACCCGACAAAACTCGCGACGGCGCCGGCGCCGTCGTCGTTTCGGCTCAGCGCGGCAATTTCGGCGCCGGTATCGAAATCGGCTTCCTGAACGCTGACGGACACCTTAGCCTCCGGTCACCGGCGGGAAGAAGGCGACCTCGTCGCCGTCCTTCACCGCGCCGTCGGCCCCCGCCATCGCCTGATTGACCGCGGCGCGCAGGCTTTTCGAGGTCGCGAACACGTTCCAGACGCCGCCGCGCGCCGCCAGGTGGGCGCGCAACTCCTGCACGTGAGTACAGCCCGAAGCATCGATTTCCTCGCCGGCGACGCCGAGCGTTTCGCGCAGGCTGGCAAAGTAGAGCAGCTTGATCATGGTGTTTCCGTTATATCAGATCGGCAAAGGGCAGGAAACGAACGACGTCGCCGACGGCGATCGCCTGCTGTGCCGGGTTGTCCACGAAGCCGTCACCCCAGAGCGTCGAGGTGAGGACGCCCGAGCTTTGATTCGGATAGAACTCGACGCGGCCGTCGGCGCGCAGGCGCGCGCGCAGGAATTCGCGGCGCGGGCCGGGCTTGGTCCAGGCCGATGCCGAAACGAGGGACAGCGTTCGCGGCGGCGCCGCGACGGCCCCCTGGCACTTGAGGATGAACGGGCGCGCCAGCAGCAGAAAGGTGACGAAGACCGACACCGGATTGCCCGGCATGCCGATGAAGTCGGCATTGCCGATCTTGCCGAAGGCCAGCGGCTTGCCGGGCTTGGTGGCGAGGCTCCAGAGCGAAACCTCGCCTTCGGCGGCGACCGCGCTGCGGACGTGATCCTCCTCGCCGACCGATACGCCGCCCGAGCTCAGCACCAGGTCGTGCAGCGCGCCGGCCTTGCGCAAGGCCTTGCGCGTATCGTCGAGCGTGTCGCGCACGTTGCCGAACTCCTCGACGGCGCAGCCCAGCCGTTCCAGCAGCGCGCGCAGCATGGCGCGATTCGAGTTGTAGATGCCACCGGGCGGCAGCGCTGCGCCGGGCTCGGTCAATTCGCTGCCGGTGGACAGCAGTCCCACCGAGAGACGGCGAAAGACCGGCAGTACGGCGGCGCCGACCGAAGCCGCCATGCCGATGGCCTGGGGTGTGAGCCGCAGCCCTGCCGGCAGGACTTCCGCGTCGCGGCGAATGTCTTCGCCGGCGCGGCGGATATGGTCGCCGACGGTGGGCACGTGGTCGACGACGACATGGTCGTCGGCCATGGTGCAGACTTCCTGCATCACGACGGCATCGGCACCGGGCGGGATCGGCGCGCCGGTGAATATGCGTGCCGCCGTCCGCGGCTCCAGCGCGCTGCCGACGCTGCCGGCGGGGATACGCTGGCTCACCTTCAGACGCGCCCCCGGCGCCGCCACGTCGGCGCAGCGCAGCGCATAACCGTCCATGCCGCTGTTGTCGGCCGGCGGCACGTCGATGGCGGAGACGAGCGCTTCGGCGAGTACCCGTCCGGCCGCTTCGGCCAGGGGCACGCGATCGACGCCCTTGACGCGGCGCGCGGCGGCGAACATCTTTTCCTGTGCTTCTTCGAGGCTCAGCATGGTCATTGGGATACCCTCCCCCCAGCCCCCTCCCCGGAGGGGGTGACGGGTGTTCGCCGCTGCGCGGCTCCGGTAGGTGACTGGCGCCCCTTGGGGCGGCCCTGCGGTGTGCTCATAGGCCAACGTAATCCAGGATGAAAGCGGCGATGCGGTCGCGGTCGTTGAGGTCGAGCAACGGCTTCGGGATATCGAGGACGACATCGCTCGCCACCGCGATCACGTCCGGGTTCTCGGTCCAGATGTAAGGCTTGCCGTTGGCCGGACGATGCACTTCGAGCTTGGGGATGGGCGAGTACTTGAAGCCCTCCACCAGCACCAGATCGCAAGGCGACAGCCGCGCCAATTGCTCTTCGAAGCCGGGCTCGGGCTCGCCGCGCAGTTCGCGCAGGATCGCCCAGCGCTGGTCGCAGACCAGCATCACCTCGCCGGCGCCGGCTTCGCGATGACGGAAGGAATCCTTGCCGGGACGGTCGAAATCGAAATTGTGGTGCGTGTGCTTGATCAGCGAAACACGCAGCCCGCGCGCCGTGAAGCGCGGAATCAACGCCTCGATCAGCGTCGTCTTGCCGGCGCCGGAGTAACCGGCGAAACCGAAGGCCTTCATGCCGTTCCCTTGCTCGATATCGTCAACACCGGCGCGAATCCTCCGCCAGGCGTACGGAAATTGGTGGTCTGTCCCTGCCACAGCCGCGCCGCGACCAGTTGGACGCGGCCAGCGTAGACATAGTTGCGCAGATCGACCTTGAGCTCGGTCATTTTTCCGTCGACTTCGAGCCGTCGCGACGAGGGCGGCACCAGCGCCTGGGCGATGTACGCGCCGGCCAGCACTTCCTCGAACACGCGCTTGGTGATCTTGTCGCCGCGATAGGCGGCTTTCGACCCGTAACCGGCGGCGGGCTTGAAGAACAGGTGCTTGCGCCGCGCCCAGAAGTCCTCAGCGCACTCGGCGCTGACGAGTTCGGTGTGCGGAATGCCGGCTGCCAATTGGGCGCGGGTTGCAGCATCGACGCCCCAAGACGCGAGCAGCGCGTCGTCGCAGAGCGCGACCAGATTGCGCTTGTCCGCGTACAACGCGTGGGCGCGCGGGTGCGGCGTCATCGCCACGATATCGTCGTGGTAGGCCTGGCGCAATGCGGCGTGGGCAGGGTCGGCGAGGGCGAAGTCGGTAAGCCGGTTGTAGACGAGGTCGATTTTCGTCGCGCCGTGCCGCAGCCCGTCGCGGCCGAGGGCGAGTTCGCGCGGATCGCAGATGACGGTATCGATGCCGTGACGCGCAAACAGGCGCTGGAACAACTGGAACTCCGGATGCAGGTATTGCGTTCGCGGCTCGGCGTCGACGATGGCGACGGTGCGTAGCGGCGCGTCGCCGCGCGCGGCAAACCATTCGGCGCGGAACATGGCCATGAACAGATGCTCGGGCGTATCGCTGCCGAGGATGCCGGGCAACGCGGCCCGCGCTTCGTCGCAGCAGGCCTGCTGGGCGCGAGCGAGTATGGCGTTGAGCAGAGCGCCGCCGGCATTGGTGTTGATTTCGATCAGGCGCGGCCCGTCGGGATCGAGATGGAAATCGTAGCCGAGGAAGACGCCGCGCTCCCGGCGCTCGCGGCGCGCGATCGCCGGCGCCCAGGCCGAGACGTGGGCTCGATACTCCGGCAACGCAATCACCCGCTCGATGGCGGCGATCAACTCGGCCATGCGTTCGGCGTCGTTACCGCCGACGAAAACCATCGATCCGGAAAAAAGGTGGGGCCGCCCTTCCATTACCTCGGCGTAAAAACCTGGGCTCTCGTGCTCCAGTTCCGCGCGCAGGCGCTCGCCGTCGAGCGAGAGGCACTGACAGTCGGCATTCAGGCGCGCGGCGAGCTTGACGCAGTCGGGACGATTCATGGCGCCGATTCTACTGCGCCGAAGAACTCCTCGACCGCGGCAAGCTCGC
>JACRPB010000080.1 GCA_016214175.1 Rhodocyclales bacterium | reverse complement strand
CACGGCTCGACGCCGCCGTCGCCGCGCAGCGCCTGCACCTGGCGATGGAATCGACGGTGCAGGAGATCGCGCCGCAACAAGTCACGCTGAAGCGCGGCGACGAGAGCATCGTCCTCGCCAACGACGCCGTCATCGTCTGCGCCGGCGGCGAACTGCCGACGCCGATGCTGAAGAAGATCGGCATCAAGGTCGAAGCCCACTACGGGACATGACGAATCGCGTAAACTGGGGCACACGAACCAACCCCGCCGACGCGATTTGAAGGTAGCCACCTACAACATTCACAAGGGCTTTTCGCAGTTCAACCACCGCATGGTGGTGCACGACCTGCGCGAGCGCCTGCGGCTGCTGTCGCCCGACATCGTCTTCCTGCAGGAAGTGCAGGGCTTGCATCTGGGCCACGCCGAGCGCCACGACAACTGGCCCGAGGCGCCGCAGCACGAGTTTCTCGCCGAGGACGTCTGGGACGCCACCGCCTACGGCCGCAACGCCATCTACGACCACGGCCACCACGGCAACGCCATCCTGTCGCGCTTTCCCATCCTCGCCTCGCACAACCAGGATGTCACCCACCTGCGCTTCGAGCGCCGCGGCATGCTGCATTGCGCGCTCGATCTGCCGGAGCTGCCGCGGCAACTGCACTGCGTCTGCGTCCATCTCTCGCTGTTCGGCCGCTCGCGCCGGCGCCAGCTCGACGCCTTGTCGACCCGCCTCGAAGCCATCGTTCCCGCCGACGCGCCGCTCATCGTCGCCGGCGACTTCAACGACTGGCGCAATCGCGCCCACGACGAGCTCGCCGAGCGCATGGGCCTGACCGAAGTCTTCGCCGGCATGTCGGGCCGGCCGACGCGCAGCTTTCCGGCCGCGCTGCCGGTGTTCCGTCTCGACCGCATCTACGTGCGCGGCTTCGCCGTCGCCGCGGCGCAGGTGCATTTCGGCCTGCCCTGGTCGCGCATCTCCGATCACGCCGCCTTGTCGGCCGACCTCGTGCCGCTCCCATGAAGCTGACCTTGCTGCCCGGCAACCGCGTCGAACTGCTGGAGACCGGCGGCGAATACTTTCCCGCCTTGCTCGCCGCCATCGAAGCCGCGACGCAAGAGATCCACCTCGAAACCTACATCTTCGCCGACGACGCCACCGGCCGCAGCGTCGCCGACGCGCTGTTGCGCGCCGCGGCTCGCGGCGTCGCCGTGCATCTGATGGTGGACGGCTTCGGCGCCCGCGATTTCCCGCTCGGCCTCGGCAAAGAACTGGTCGCCGGCGGCGTCCGCCTGCTCGTCTATCGTCCCGACGTCGCCCCCCACCACTTCCGCCGCACGCTGCGCCGCCTGCATCGCAAGCTCGCCGTCATCGACGCGCGCATCGCCTTCGTCGGCGGCATCAACGTCATCGACGACATGGACACGCCGCGCCAGAAGCCGCCGCGCTACGACTACGCCGTCGTCGTCGAGGGCCCGCTACTTGAGGAAATCCACGCCGCCGCGAAGCACCTGTGGCATCTGGTGCAATGGGTGAACCTGCAGCATCGCCACGTCGAGCCCGAGCACCCGCTACAGCCGGTGAAGGAGCCGCGCGGCGACACGCTCGCCGCCCTCGTCATCCGCGACAATCTCGCCCACCGCCGCGACATCGAGGACGCCTATCTCGAAGCCATCGCCAATGCGCGCGAAGAAGTGGTCATCGCCTGCGCCTACTTCCTGCCCGGCTGGCGCTTCCGCCGCAGCCTCGAAGAAGCCGCGCAGCGCGGCGTGCGCATCGTCGTGCTGCTGCAAGGGCGCGTCGAATACCTGCTGCTGCACTACGCAGCGCAGGCGCTGCACGGCGCCCTGCTCAAGTCGGGCGTGCGCATCTTCGAATACCACCGCAGCTTTCTCCACGCCAAGGTGGCCGTCGTCGACGACTACTGGGCCACCGTCGGTTCCAGCAACATCGACCCCTTCAGCCTGCTGCTGGCACGCGAAGCCAACGTCGTCGTGCACGACCGGAACTTCGCCACGCGCCTGCGGCGGAGCCTGCAGCAAGCGATGGACGGCGGCGCCGTCGAAGTGAAGATCGCCGACCTCAACCACCGCCCGCTGCTGACGCGCTGCGTCAGTTGGCTCGCCTACGGCATGGTGCGCGTCTTGACCGGCCTGTCGCTCTACGGCACGCGGCGGTACCAGGAGTAAGAGCAACGAAGGGAAAAGAGGGAAAAGGGGCCAGGGTCAATTTTGCGCACAGGAGGCGCCATGGAATCACAGTTTGTCCTGAACGTTCGCCGGTCTGCCGAGGACTCATTTGCCTCTGGCTTCTATTGCGCTGAAAGCGTCGTGCTTGCGCTCGCCGACGCAATGGGCATGGAGTCAGAGCTTCTGCCCAAGGCAGCCACGGCCTTTTGCAGTGGCATGGGAAGAATGTGCGGTACTTGCGGTGCGCTTTCTGGCGCCATCATGGGCATTGGTCTCGCACTTGGCCGTACCGAAGCCAGCGAGTCCGTTCAGCCCTCATACGTCGGAACTCAGCGTCTTATCCGAGAGTTCGAGCAAGAGTTCGGCGCCCGCGACTGTCATGTCTTGTTGGGCTGCGATCTCAACACGCCGGAAGGCCAGGCGGTGTTCAAGGAAAAGAAGTTGGGCGCGCACTGCGCCAAATTCACGGGCAAAGCCGCTGAAATTGCCGCTCGCATAGTAGAAGAAATGCGCGGCCCCTGCGGTGCAGCGGACGCTGAGCGATAAAGCGGCGCAGCGCCTTTGATCGAGTAAGAGGCAATTTCCCCGAACTTGTCGCGTTCTGGCACTCTGGCGACGACACTGGCCCGATACTCCGATTCCGCGACACCGAATCCGGTATCGCCGCCCGCGTCGAGCCCATGGAAGGAAGCACCGATGATTCGATCGTTCGCCAAGCACGCGGCACTCCTTCTCGCCGTCGTCGGCGCCATGATGGTCCCGCCGGCGGCCGCGCAATCGCCGCCGCCACAGATCGGCATCGTCGTCATGCACGGCAAGGGCGGCGCGCCCACGAAACTCGTTGCGGAGCTGGCGGCGTCGCTTGCAGGCAAAGGCTGTCTGGTCGCCAATCTCGAAATGCCTTGGTCCGGGCGGCGCGATTACGATGTCGACGTCGGCAGCGGCGAGAAGGAAGTCGAGGCAGCGCTCGACGGCTTGCGCGCCGCCGGGGCGACGCATCGGTTCGTCGCCGGCCACAGCCAGGGCGGGCTGTTCGCGCTCTATTTCGGCGGCAGGCACTTGGTCGACGGTATTGTTGCCATAGCGCCGGGCGGGAGCGCCGGCAGCGCCGTCTTTCGGGAGAAGCTCGGCGCATCGGTGGCGCAGGCTCGCCAACTGGTGGCCAACGGCAAGGGGGACGACAGGACGAGGTTTTTCGACTTCGAGAGTTCCCGTGGCACCTACCCCGTTGTCGTTGCGCCCGCCATCTACCTGAGCTGGTTCGATCCCGACGGCGCCATGAACCAGGCGGTCGCGGTGCGGAAGATGAATCCGCAGGTTCCGGTGCTGTTCATCGTGCCCAAGAACGACTATCCGGGGCTGCTCAAGATCAAACAGCCGATGTTCGACGCTTTGCCCCGGCATGCGCTGACGCGGCTCTACGAGCCGGACTCGAATCACCACGGCGCGCCCTCCGCGTCGCTTGACGAGATATTGCGGTGGACGGCGGAAGCGGCAAATCGGCCAGGCAACTGACGCGCCGAAGGGCTGCGGCGCCAGTCCAAGACGGAAACACGCACACGCGAGGCGAATCATGCGCCGAGGACTAGAATGACCTCGCCCCATGCGCCGCTCGCAACGAAGCCGTTCCGGCGGTAGCGGGATCGCACCGGCGCATGTTCGCTTGATCGGATTCAAAGGAGCCCACGATGATCTACAAGGGAAGCTGCCACTGCGGCCGGATTGCGTTCGAAGTCGAAGGCGACATTGGGCAGGTGATGGCCTGCAACTGCTCGATGTGTTCGCGCAAGGGATCGCTGCTCTGGTTCGTGCCGCGCGACGCCTTGCGCTTGCTGACGCCTGAGGAAGACCTCGGCACTTATACGTTCAACAAGCACGTGATCAAGCACCGTTTGTGTCCGACCTGCGGCATCCATGCGTTCGGCGAAGGCAGCGATCCGGCCGGCAAGCGCATGGCCGCCATCAACGCGCGCTGCCTCGAAGGCATCGACCTCTCGGCGCTGTCGGTCAAGCACTTCGACGGCCGCTCGCTCTGACCGACCGTGCCGCGCTGCCATATCGACCACATTGCGGTCGCCGCGCCCGATCTCGAAGCCGGCGCGCGCTTCGTG
>JACRPB010000079.1 GCA_016214175.1 Rhodocyclales bacterium | reverse complement strand
TGACCGATACCGACGTCGAGCATATCTTCCTGTTCGCGCCGCTCCACGACATCGGCAAGATCGCGATTCCCGACGACATCATGCTGAAGAACGGCAAGCTCACCGCCGACGAGTTCGACGTGATGAAGACGCATACGACCAAGGGCTTCGACATCATCGAAAGCATGCTCGACAATTTTCATCTCGACGGCACGTCGCATTCGGGCGTGCTGCGCAATATCGCGCTCTATCACCACGAGGCCATGAACGGCGAGGGTTATCCGTCGGGCCGCAGCGGCGAGGAAATTCCGATCGAGGCCCGCATCGCCGGCGTTGCCGACGTCTTCGACGCCTTGACCAGTCGCCGTCCCTACAAGCGCGACTGGAGCGTCGACGAGGCGTATCAGTTCCTGATCGAGAACGCCGACAGCCGCTTTGACCGCGACTGCGTAGCGGCGCTGGTCAAGAATCGCGCGGAAGTCGAGCGCATCCAGGCCCAGTTCGCCGAAGACAGCATCGGCTGAAAAGAAAAGGGCGGCCGCAGCCGCCCTCGTTACGCCCGATTGCGTCGGATCAGCGCAGGCCGGCCGTGTAGTCGGCGACCGCCTTGATTTCGGCGTCGGTCATCTTCAGGGCGATCGTGCGCATCATGCCGTTGGGGTCGTTGGCGCGCGTGCCGTCGCGGAAGCCCTTCAACTGCGCCTCGATGTAGTCGGCGAACTGTCCGCCGATGCGCGGGAACTGGGCCGGGATGCCCATGCCGGTCGGACCGTGGCAGCCGGCGCAGGCCGGCAGGCCTTTGGCGGCGTTGCCGGCGCGGAAGATCTTCTGCCCGGCTTCGAGCGTGTCGCGATTCTTGGCCTGGTCGCCGATCTGTTTTTGAGCGGCGAAATAGGCGGCGAGGTCGCGCATCTGCGCCTCGTCGAATGCCGCGATCATGCCGTTCATGATCGGGTTGTTGCGCTCGGGCGGATTGCCGTCGGCAGCCTTGAAATTCTTCATCTGCTTGAACAGATACTCGGCATGCTGGCCGGCAAGCTTGGGATTCGGCGCGCCGATGCTGTTGCCGTCGGGGGCATGGCAGGCGGCGCACATGGTCGAGCCGATGGCCTGCCCCTTGGCGGGATCGCCCTTGGCGGCGGACTTGGCATGTTCGGCGGCGCTGGCCGTCGACAAAACACCTGCCAACAGCAGGGACAGGAGCGTAAGACGCTTCATCTGGAAAACTCCTAGGCGGACCGGATTAATAAACATGCTATTCTACATGAACTTATCCCCCAGCCGCATCGCCATGCCCCTGTTCCGCCACGCGGCCTTCGAAACGTCGGTGGCCCACCCGGATCAACTGCCGTCTTCATTTGCGCCGGAAGTCGCCTTCGCCGGCCGCTCCAATGCCGGCAAGTCCTCGGCGATCAATACCCTGGTCGGACATACGCGGCTGGCCTTCGTTTCGAAGACGCCGGGGCGCACCCAGTTGATCAACCTGTTTCGCCTCCGGAACGGGGCCGCCTTGGTCGATTTGCCCGGCTACGGCTACGCCGATGTTCCCGAGAGCGTGCGCCGCCAGTGGCCGCTTCTGCTGGAGCGCTATCTGACGCAGCGCCCGAATTTGGCCGGGCTCGTGCTCATCATGGATGCGCGCCGTCCGTTCACCGATCTCGATCGCCAGATGGTGAAATGGTTCGCCACCACAGGCCGCCCCATCCACTGCCTGCTGACCAAGGCCGACAAGCTCACGCGCACCGAACAAGCCAAGGCGCTCAAAGCCGCCAAGGACGAAGCGGCCAAAATGCTGGGCGCCATCAGCCTGCAACTCTTCTCCAGCCTGAAGAAGACCGGCATGGACGAAGCCGAGCAAGTGATCGCTCCCTGGCTGGAGCCCGTGCCACAAGACGTTGAATCTGAGCCGGTCCCACCGGCGAACTGACTTAACACCCCTCCCACGGGGAGGGGCCAGGGGTGGGGGGCCAACAAGCTCGGCCCTTTGGCCGAGGGTCGAACACCTTAATTGGGGATTAAGGTACCCGCTCAGGGAGGTGAAGCGGGAGACGGTTCATCACCATCTGCAGCGTATGATAGGAACCCGACAAAAAAGTTCAAACGTTTTTCTTGAGGCAATTCCATGATTTCTAAAGGCCTATTTCCTTCCACGCGCATGCGCCGCATGCGCCGCGACGAATTTTCCCGCCGGCTGATGCGCGAGAATGTGCTGACCCCGGCCGACTTCATTTATCCGGTTTTCGTTCTCGAAGGCAGCGGCCGCACCGAGGCGGTGGCCTCGATGCCCGGCGTCGAACGGGTGAGTCTCGACCGCTTGCTGCCGATCGCCGAGAAGACTTTGAACCTGGGCGTGCCGGCTCTGGCCCTGTTCCCCGTCATCGATACGGCGAAGAAGAGTGAAGGCGCGGAGGAGGCGTGGAACCCCGAGGGCCTGGTGCCGACCGTGGTGGCGCGCCTGAAAAAGGAGTTTCCGGAATTGGGGATCATCACCGACGTGGCGCTCGATCCCTACACCAGCCACGGGCAGGACGGCCTCATCGACCCGGCCGACCCGCGCGGCTACGTCCTCAACGACGAAACGCTCGAAGCGCTGGCGAAGCAGGCGCTTTGCCATGCTCGCGCGGGTGCCGACGTGGTGGCGCCCTCGGACATGATGGATGGCCGCGTCGGCCGCATTCGCGCGACCCTGGACGCCGAAAAACTCATCTACACCCGCATCCTCGCCTATTCGGCCAAGTATGCGTCGAGCTTCTACGGCCCGTTCCGCGATGCGGTAGGGTCGGCCGGCAATCTCGGCAAGGGCAACAAATACACCTACCAGATGGACCCGGCCAACTCGGACGAGGCTTTGCGCGAAGTGGCGCTCGACATCGAGGAAGGCGCGGACATGGTGATGGTGAAGCCCGGTATGCCCTATCTCGACATCGTGCGCCGCGTGAAGGACGCGTTCGGCGTGCCGACCTACGCCTATCAGGTCAGCGGCGAATACGCGATGCTGAAGGCCGCCGCCGCCAACGGTTGGCTCGACCACGATGCGGTGATGATGGAAGCCCTGCTCGCATTCAAGCGCGCCGGTGCCGACGGCATCCTGACCTACTTTGCGCTGGCCGCAGCCGAACTGCTAGGCCGCAAGTAGCGGCCACTGCGCGGACCAGGATGCGAGCGGATCGTCCTTGAAGCCGCTCTTGACGAAGCGCAGCCAGCGGCCGGCGACATAGCTCGTCAGCAGGTCGGCGTGGGCGGCGAAGTCATGCTCCGCTGGCAGGGCGCCCTGGGTCGCCGCCACCTTCAGACATTGCTTGAGCGTCGTCTCGATGCGGCCGAGCAATTGGTTGATGCGCACTTGCAAGCGCGGGTTCTCGTGCACCAGGGCGTCGCCGACGAGCACGCGCGTCAGGCCGCGGTTCTTCTGGGCGAAGCGCAACAGGCTGCCGACGATCAGTTCCACTTGCTTCAGGCCCGCCGCCTCGCCTTCGGCGATCTGGTTGATGACGGAAAACAGACTGGTTTCGATGAATTCGATGATGCCTTCGTACATCTGGGCCTTGCTCGCGAAGTGGCGGTAGAGTGCCGCTTCGGAGACGTCGAGTTTCGCCGCCAATGCCGCCGTCGTCACTTTTTCGCCGGACGGCTGCTCCAGCATCTCGGCAATGGTTTGCAGGATTTGCAGCTTGCGCTCGCCGGGTTTCGTGGCCATTTCAGAGCTTTCCAAGGTGACGGGGCAGATCGAGGACCGATTGTAGCCGCAGGTCGACATAGGCGGGAACGCTTGAACTGTGGCTGATATACACGGTCTTCATGCCGAGCCGTTTGGCGGTGCGCAGATTCGGAGCGCTGTCCTCGACCATGACGCAATGCGCGGGTCGCAAGCGTTCGTGGCGCAGCAGACGCAGGAAACCGCCTATTTGCGGCTTGGGCTGGAAGCGCATGCGCTCGATGCACCAGACGGCGTCGAACAGGCGCCGGATGCCGACGAGGTCCAGCACCGCTTCGGTGTAGTGCAAGGGCGCGTTGGAGAACACGATCTTCCTGCCCGGCAAGCGTCGCAGCATCGAGCGCAGCGGGCGCTCGAAAACGACCATGCGGCGCAGATCCGGGAACTGGTGGGTATGGCGCAGGAAGTCGCGCGGATCGGTACCGTGGTGGCGCACCAGACCGAGCAGGGTGGCGCCGTAGCGCGACCAGTAGTCCTGGCGGATGCGCGTGGCTTCGCGCGCATCGACGCCGAGGCTGCGCTCGATGTATTGCCGCATCGCGCGGTTGAGTTGCGGAAAGATGTGCGGGTTGGCGTCGTGGAGCGTGTTGTCGAGGTCGAACAGCCAGATGCGGCTGGTCATTACTTCGACTTGATCAGCGTGCCGACGCCTTCGTCGGTGAGGATCTCCAGCAGCAGCGCGTGTTCGACGCGGCCGTCGATGATGTGGACGCTTTTGACGCCGCTGCGCGCGGCGTCCAGGGCCGAGCCGATTTTCGGCAACATGCCGCCGGAAAGCGTGCCGGCGGCGACCATGTCGTCGATCTCTTTGGGCGTGATGCCGGTCAACAATTTACCCTGTTCGTCGAGGACGCCGGGGGTGTTCGTCAGCATCACCAGTTTTTCGGCCTTCAGCACTTCGGCGATCTTGCCGGCGACGACGTCGGCGTTGATGTTGTAGGTTTCACCTTCGGCGCCGACGCCGATGGGCGCGATGACCGGGATGAAGGCGCCGGTGTCGAGCAGCGAAATCAGCGAAGGGTCGATGGCGACGATTTCGCCGACCTGCCCGATGTCGATCATGTCGTCCGGGTTGTCCTTGTGCGCCATCAAGAGCTTCTTGGCGCGGATGAAGGAGCCATCCTTGCCGGTGAGCCCGACCGCCTTGCCGCCGGCCTGGTTGATGAGGTTAACGACTTCCTTGTTTACCTGGCCGCCCAGCACCATTTCCACCACTTCCATGGTCTCGGCGTCGGTGACGCGCAGGCCCTGGATGAACTCGCCCTTCTTGCCGACGCGCGCGAACAGGTTCTCGATCTGCGGACCGCCGCCGTGCACCACGACCGGGTTCATGCCGACCAGTTTGAGCAGGACGACGTCGCGGGCGAAGCACTGCTTCAGCTTCTCGTCGGTCATGGCGTTGCCGCCATACTTGACGACGATGGTCCTGCCGTGGAAAGGCTTGATGTAGGGCAGGGCTTCGGCCAGGATGCCGGCCTTGACTTGCGGTGGGATGATTTCGCTCATGATCGCTGGGGCTGAAGGTGCCGAAGGCCCGTATTCTAGAGCGAAAGCGCCTCTCCCCAAAACGTGGCGCTCCGCAAAGCGCGGCATCGCCGCCGGTGCCGCGCGGCACCGGCGGCGGGGATCACTGGATCAACAGGCGCTTGGACTGGACGGCGACTTTCTTCGGCAGCGTCAGTTCAAGCACGCCGTCGGTGAACTTGGCGCTCGCCGCCGCTTCGTCGATGTCCTGGCCGAGCTGGAAGGAGCGGGAAACCTTGCCGAAGCTGCGTTCGACGCGCAGCACGCGCTCGCCTTCCTTCACTTCCTTCTCATGCTTGCGTTCGGCCGCAATGGAAACCATCGCGCCGTCGATACTGATGTGGATGTCTTCCTTCTTGATGCCGGGCATCTCGGCATGCACGACGTAGGCCTTGTCTTGCTCCTTGACGTCGATCTTGACGGCCGGCGCTTCGGCGGGAGTGCCGAAGTCCACGGGCCTGACGAAGAATCCGCGGAAGAAGTCGTCGAGCGGATCGTAACGGGTAATGCTGCTCATGATGTCCTCCTACTGGGTTGGCGATGAACCGGCCGTGCGGCCTACAATGAACATATGAATCGGGGGTCGGAATTTCAAGGGGGGTCGACGTGTCCGCGCTGCGGCGCGAAGTTCGTCTGCGGCTTGCTCGCCGGCGCGAAGAAATGCTGGTGCGCCGAGTTGCCGCACCTGCCGCCGCCGGACCCGGAACGCAAGGCTTGCTATTGCCCCGCGTGCCTCAAGGCGTTGAGCCGGCCACGAGCAAAATAGCGTCCCGGTTGCTCCAGGAAAAGCAGGCCGCGGCCGCGTCCGTCCAAGGGAGCCAGCGATAGGCGAGATGCTCGTCCGGAGCGAGGGTCACCGCCGTTCCGTCCGGCACGCAGAGACTGAAGACGTGTTCGATGTTGTGGGTCACGCCGTCGGCATAGCGGTGGCGCCATTCGGCGAAGATTTCGAAGCGATTGGACAGGCGCCAGTCGGTGAGCCCGGCTGTTGCGGCCTCGATGCCGGTTTCCTCGGCGACTTCGCGGCGGGCCGTTTCGGCGAGGGTTTCGTCGTCCTCGCGACTACCGGTGACCGACTGCCAATAGCCGGGATGCGAGGCGCGTTCCAGCAGAAGAACATTGCGGGCCGGCGTGTGAATGACGACCAGCACCGACTCCGGCCGCTTCGGCTTCACTCCACGTCCGGCAGCCAGTTGATGCCGTCGGCCTGCATTTCGACGAAGCACCAGAAGGGGATGTCCTGCTCGCGCCATTCGTCGGCGGCTTGTTCGAACACTTGCAGCGTGGCGACGAAATCCGCTTCGGCGCGGCCGTGGATGCCGTCGCAGCGTTCGAGAAGGACAAAATAGCCTTCTGCGGGCTGCCAGGCAAAATCGTTGAGGCAATCGGCCAGCGCGTCGAGATTGTGGCCGAACCATTCGGGAAAGTGCATCGTCTTGCCGACGATGTCGAGCATGCCGGCCTTGTCCTGGGCGGCGGCGAGGTCGATGCGGAACACGGCGAAACCGTTGGCCTCGGCGGCGCGGAGCAAGGGTTCCGGTGCCGTTTGCGGCATGTGATAGACGCCGGCTTTCGTGGCGTCGCCGAGTACGGCCTGGAGGCGGTCGAGTTCGCTCATTCGCGGATGCGGCGGAAGGTTCGGTAATGGTCGCCAGTGTAATAGCGTTCGCCCGCGTCGCCGGCAATAATGCGCCGGGCACCGCGATCCTTCGCGCCCGGCGTCGGGACCGTGTATTCGCGGTAGTAGGCGCGGGGCTTGAGCGGCAGCCGTTTTTCGCGGTTGCCGAAGACGACGCCGTCGCGCTTGTAGGGAAAGGGGCCGCCGGCGGCGATCAGGCGCAAAGTGTCGCGCGCCTCGGGCGGCAGGTCGGCGGTGGCGACGCTGCCGTCTCCCGCTGCCGCCACGCCGGCGACAAAGGCCAGCAGCAGGAGCAAGGAGCGGATGGCGCGCACGTCAGGCCTTGCCGACGTCGACCTGGGTTTCGACTTTCTGCCGCAGGCGGATATGCAATTCGCGCAACTGCTTTTCGTCGACGTTGGAGGGCGCGTCGGTGAGCAGGCACTGCGCGCGCTGGGTCTTGGGGAAGGCGATGACGTCGCGGATCGATTCGGCGCCGGTCATCATGGTGACGATGCGGTCGAGGCCGAAGGCGAGGCCACCGTGGGGCGGGGCACCGTATTTCAGCGCGTCGAGCAGGAAGCCGAATTTGAGGCGCTGTTCTTCGGCGCCGATGCCGAGAGCTTCGAACACCTTCTCCTGAACGTCGGCGCGATGGATACGCACCGAGCCGCCGCCGATTTCCCAGCCGTTCAGCGCCAAATCGTAGGCCTTGGCCAGGCACTGGCCCGGATCGGTCTTCAGGTATTGCTCGTGGCCGTCCTTGGGCGAGGTGAAGGGGTGGTGGCAGGCATTCCAGCGTTTTTCCTCTTCGTCGTACTCGAACATCGGAAAATCGACCACCCAGACCGGTGCACAGGCGCGCCCGTCGACGATGTTCTTCTCGTGGCCGATTTTGATGCGCAGTGCGCCGAGGGCATCGTTGACGACCTTGGTCTTGTCGGCGCCGAAGAAGATGAGGTCGCCGGATGTGGCGTTGGTGCGCTCGATGATGGTCCGCAAGGCCTGTTCGTGCAGATTCTTGACGATAGGCGACTGCAGGCCTTCCTCGTTCAGTTTGGCCGCGTCGTTGACCTTGATGTAGGCAAGGCCCTTGGCGCCGTAAATCTTGACGAACTCTGTGTAGCCATCGATCTCGCCGCGCGTGAGGCTGGCGCCGCCGGGAATGCGCAGGGCGGCGACGCGACCGCCGCTGGTGGCGGGGCCGGAGAAGACCTTGAACGCGACGTCGGCGACGGCGTCGGTAACCTCCGTCAATTCCAGGGTAACGCGCAAGTCGGGCTTGTCGGAGCCGTAGCGGCGCATAGCCTCGGCGTAGCTGATGCGCGGAAAGGGATTCGGCAGCGCGACGTCCGGTGATCTGGTCTTCGGTGAGGAAGGAGGTCTCGATGTCGACCTGGGTGAATTCCGGCTGGCGATCGGCGCGCAAGTCTTCGTCGCGGAAACACTTGGTGATCTGGTAGTAGCGGTCGAAACCGGCAACCATCAATAGCTGCTTGAAAAGCTGCGGCGACTGCGGCAGGGCGAAGAAGTGGCCGGGATGCACGCGCGAGGGCACCAGGTAGTCGCGTGCGCCTTCCGGCGTGCTTTTGGTCAGCATCGGCGTTTCGATGTCGATGAAGCCTTGGCCGTCGAGGAAGCGGCGGAAGGACATCGCCGTTTTGTAGCGCAGCATCATGTTCTTCTGCATCTGCGGCCGGCGCAGGTCGATGACCCGATTGACCAGGCGCACATTCTCCGACAGGTTTTCGTCGTCGAGCTGGAAGGGCGGCGTCACGGCCGGGTTGAGGACTTCGAGTTCGTGGCAGAGGATTTCGATTTCGCCCGAGGGCAGGTTGGGGTTCTCGGTGCCGGCGGGCCGGCGCCGCACCTTGCCGGTGATCTTGAGTACGAACTCGTTGCGGACCGATTCTGCGGTGGCGAACATCTCCGGCCGGTCGGGATCGCAGACGACCTGGGCCAGGCCCTCGCGGTCGCGCAGGTCGATGAAAATGACGCCGCCGTGGTCGCGACGCCGATGGTTCCAGCCGCAAAGCGTGACGACCTGGTCGACGTGGCTGGCGTTGAGATGACCGCAGTAATGGGTACGCATGCTGATGCTTCCGGGCTAAGGTGCCGCGCGGGCGGCGGGGAGGTTATTCGTTCTGGGCGCGGCCGACGAGATTGGCATTGCGCAGGACCGGTACGACGACGCCCATGGAAACGATATATTTCAGGGCGTCGTCGACGCTGATGTCGAGTTCGACGGTATCGCTCTTGCGGACGAAGAAGAAGAAGCCGTTAACCGGACTCGGCGCGGTCGGGATGAAAACGCTGACCATTTCGTCGTCGCTGTGCTGTGCGACCTCCTGAGGCGGCGAACCGCTCTGGAATGCCACCGACCAGGCTTCGGGGTGCGGATAACGGACCAGCAACACCTTGCGGAAGGCCTCGCCGTTGCCGGAAAACAGGGTGTCGGAAACCTGCTTGACGCTGTAATAGATCGATTTGACTACCGGGATGCGCGCGAGGACGCCTTCCCAGAATCGGACCAGTTTTTGGCCGATGATGTTGGCTGTGACCAATCCCGTGAGGAAGACCACCAGCAGGGTCAACACTGCGCCGATCCCCGGAATGTAAATTCCCAGCAGGTTTTCGGGTCGTATTGCCTCGGGCAGCAGCAACAGCGACTGGTCCATGGTCCGCACGATCAGCGACAGCACCCAGGCGGTGATCGCCAGGGGTACCCAGATCAGCAGCCCGGTAATGAAATACCGCTTTAACAGACGGCGGTCAATTGCAGGCACAGGAGCCCGTTCCGCCTTGGCATGGGGGTGGGTTGTCGCTCTTCGCGGGCTCGGCTTTGGCGCCGCCCTTGAAGTCGGTGGCATACCAGCCGCTGCCCTTGAGTTGGAAGCCTGGGGCGGTTAATTGCTTGGCAAAGGACTCAGCCCTGCATTCGGGACATGCGGTGAGCGGAGTGTCGCTCATCTTCTGAAGGACATCCTTTTCAAAACCGCAACTCTCACAACGATAGGCGTAGATCGGCATGACTCATCTCCGCGAAAAACCAGGGATTATAACGTAAGGGCCTCACGCGAAAGGATTTGCGCGAGACTGATTTCGGTCTATACGTGGGGGTGCCAGTGACGGCTTTCAAGCCGTCACAGCAGGTGCAGGTAAGCCCGGTTCAGGGACTGCCCCCAGAACAGGGCGATGAGGCCGGCCGCTGCCAGATAAGGGCCGAACGGAATGGGAACATTACGGCCATGGCGCGCCAGGACGATGAGCACGACGCCGACCAAGGCGCCGACGAGCGACGAGGCCAGTATGGTGAGGGGCAACATCTGCCAGCCGCACCAGGCGCCGATCGCAGCCAGCAGCTTGAAGTCGCCGTAGCCCATGCCTTCCTTGCCGGTGACCAGCTTGAAGGCCCAATATACCGACCAGAGCGCCAGATAGCCGGCCACGGCGCCCAGGACCGCGCTGCGAAGATCCGTATAGACGCCGAAGCTGTTGAACAGCAAGCCTAGCCACAGCAACGGCAGCGTGATGTCGTCGGGTAAGAGTTGCTTGTCGAAATCGATGAAGGTCAGCGCGATCGCGGCAGCGACGAACAGCATGGCGCCCACTGCGGCGGCTCCGCCGCCGAATTTCCAGGCGGCGAAGCCGAACAGCAATGCCGTGAGCGCCTCGACCAGCGGGTAGCGCAGGCTGATCGTGGCGCCGCAGCAGCCGCATTTGCCACGCAATATCAGGTAACTGAGGAGCGGGATATTCTCCAGCGCTCCGATTTCGTGACCGCAATGCGGGCAACGCGAACGCGGCGTGGCGAGCGAGAGCGGGGTCTCGGTCGCCGGGGCTTCGCCGCGCAATTCTGCGCACTGCGACGCCCAGTCGCGCTCCATCATCAGCGGCAGGCGATGGATGACGACGTTGAGGAAGCTGCCTACCGCCAAGCCCAGCAGGCCGGCCATGAGTCCAAACAAGACGGGGTCGGCGACGATCGCCGCAAGGGCATTCGACATGGACGCTAACGGTCAGCCGGCGACGGCGCCGAGTTTGAAGATCGGCAAATACATGGCGACGACGATGCCGCCAATCAGCGTGCCGAGAATGACCATGATCATCGGTTCCATCAGGCTGGACAGCGATTCCACTGCGTCATCGACTTCCTGCTCGTAGAAGTCGGCAACTTTGCTCAGCATGCTGTCGAGCGCGCCCGACTCCTCGCCGATGGAGACCATCTGCAACACCATGCTGGGGAAAACACCCGCGTTCTGCATGGATACCGCGAGGCTGTTGCCGGTGCTGACCTCGCCCTGAATCTGTTGGGTGGCGACCTTGTAGACATGGTTGCCGGCGGCGCCGGCGACCGAATCGAGAGCCTCGACCAGGGGGACGCCGGCGGCGAACATGGTCGACAGGGTCCGCGTCCAGCGGGCGACGGCAGCTTTCTTGAGCAGATCGCCAAATACCGGGAGCTTGAGCGTCAGCTTGTCCATCGAGATCTGCATCGGGACCGAGCGTTTCCAGGTGTAGAAGAACGCATAGATGCCGCCGCCGATGCTGCCGAACATGATGTGCCAGTAGGCGACGAACTTTTCCGACATGGCGATGACGATCAGGGTCGGTGCCGGCAGGTCGGCGCCGAAGCTCTTGAAGACTTCCTTGAACTGGGGAACGACGAAAATCATGATCACCGCCGTGACGATGAAGGCGACGACCAGCACGGCAACCGGGTAGAACAGGGCCCCCTTGATTTTCGACTTCAGCGCCAGCGTCTTTTCCTTATATATGGCCAGGCGGTCGAGCAGCGATTCCAGAATACCGGCCTGCTCGCCCGCCGCAACCAGGTTGCAGAAAAGGGGATCGAAATAAAGCGGGTACTTGCGGAATGCCTGATTGAGCGAGGAGCCGGTCTCAACTTCGGTCTTGATGTCCATCAGCAGCTTGGCGACGGCGGGGTTGGAATGGCCCTTGCCGACGATGTCGAAGGATTGCAGGAGCGGCACGCCCGACTTCATCATCGTCGCCAGTTGCCGGGTGAAGAGCGTGATGTCCTTCTCGGTGATCGTGCCGCCGCCTTTCAGTCGCTGCTTCTTGACCTTGATCGGAAGTATCCCTTGGCGGCGCAGGGTGGTATTGACTACAGTCAGCGTCATGGCCCGCATTTCGCCGCGAACGATCTTGCCGGACTTGTCCTTGCCTTCCCAGGCGAACAGGGCCTCCTGCTTCTTGTCTGTTTTGCCGGCTGAAGCCATGTGCATTTCCTAAAACAGTGATGGCGGCGTGTCGCTGACGCCGGCGCCTATGCCGAACGTGTCGGGCGATGATGCCCGCCGGGCCACATTTTGTAAAGCCGGTCCGGCGAGGCCAATTCTCACTTTGGCACAGGCGGGCGGTAAAGTTTCACGGTCTTGATCCGTTTGTTTTCGGTCTGCAATATCTCCATGGCGACGCCCGCAATACGCAGACCGACGCCAACTTCCGGGATGTCCTGCAAGTGTTCGATGATCAGTCCGTTCAAGGTCTTGGGACCATCCACCGGTAGCGACAGGCCGAGGGTGCGATTGATTTCCCGTAAGCTGTGGCTGCCATCGACTATGGCGGCGTCGCCTTCGTCCCACGAGGACTCGGTGCTACTGCCGGGCATGCTGGTGGTGAACTTGCCGACGATTTCTTCGACGATATCCTCCAGCGTCACCAGCCCCAACAACTCGCCGTATTCGTCGACGACGAGGCCGATGCGCTGGCGATTGTCGCGAAAGAACTGGAGTTGGGCAAAAATGCCCGTTCCCGCCGGGACGAAGTAGGGCTCGGCCAGTTCTCGGCGCAGAATGTCATGGCTGAATTCTCCGCCGAGAACCGAAGACATGAGCCGGCGCTGGTAAAGAATGCCGATGACGTTGCCGGGTTCGTCCTCGAATACCGGAAGGCGCGTGTGGAAACTGGTGGCAAGTTGATCGCGGATTTCGCCGATCGAACAATTGACGTCGATGGCTTCGATTTCGCCGCGCGGCGTCATAACGTCATCGACGGTAATGTGTTCCAGATCGAAAAGGTTGATCAGAATGGCGCGATGCTGGGAAGGAATCGGATGGCTCGACTCCAGAACGACCGTGCGCAGTTCCTCCTGAGTCAGGCTGGGCGTATCACTGGTACTACCCGGCTTCAGACGCAGCGCTCGCAACAAGCCCTGGGCGAAAAGATTGACGAACCATACGACTGGGTAAGCTGCACGCAGCATTGGCCAGAGAAAGAAGGGGACGACGCGCACGACGCGGTCGGCATACGCGGCGCCGATGATCTTGGGCGTGATCTCGGAAACCACCAGAATCGCAAATGTGACCAGCAGCGTGCCGGCGCCAAGCGCCCATTTCTCTTCGCCGAACAATTCGATGGCGATCACGCTGACCAGTGTCGCCGACGCGGCATTGATCAGGTTATTGCCGAGAAGTACGACGCCGAGCATCTGATCCGTCTTGCCAAGCAGATCGAGGGCCAGCTTGGCGGCACGACTTCCCTTGGCCGCCAAATGCCGCAGGCGGTAGCGGTTCGCCGCCATCATGGCCGTCTCGGCCAAGGAGAAGAAGCCCGAAATTACGAGCAGGAAGCCAAGTACAACGAACTGCACCGACAGGGGGACTTCGTCCATCAGGTTGCCCGGCCGAGTATGACTTCCAGGACAAAGCGGCTGCCGACGTACGCCAGCAGCAGGGCGCCGAAGCCGGCAAGCGTCCAGCGCAAGGCCTTGCGTCCGCGCCAGCCGCGCAGATGCCGTCCGGTCAGTAGTGCAGCGAAAATCAGCCACGAAAGCAAGGCAAAGATCGTCTTGTGGTTGAATGCCAACGGCTTGCCGAAGAGGGCCTCGGAGAACAGGATGCCGGAGGCCAGCGTCAAGGTCAGCAAGGCAAAGCCGATGTGGATCATCCGGAACAGAAGCGCTTCCATGGTCAGCAGGGGCGGCAGGCCGGAGAGCAGAGGCGTCAGGCGACCGCGGTGCAGGCTCTTCTCGGCAACGGCCATGAGAATGGCATGAAGCGCGGCCAGCGTGAAAAGGCTGTAGGCGAGCATGGCCATCAGGAAATGGGCGCGAAAGACCGGCGCACCGGCGTTGGCGAGCAGATGCTGGCCGGGAAAGAACGGCGGCAGGAGCACGCATAGAGCGGCGAGCGGGAGCCCGAGCATCTGCAAGCCATCCATGCGCGCGTAGAGGCTTTCGATCCAGTAGAAGACGATCGCCAGCCAGAGGATCAAGGAGAGCGCGACCGAAAAGCCGAAGCGCATGGTGTGAGCTGGAAAAATTTCCGCGATCAGGGTGATGCCGTGCAAGACGATGGCGAGCAACAGGAGGCTGCGTTCCCAAGTCGCGATGCCATGCAGCGGTTGGTCGAGGATGGGGCCGCGCCAGCGCGTACGCCAGAAGACGAGCGCCAGTCCGCTATACAGGGCTGCCGCAGTGAGATGCAGTAGAATCGAGGGCATCCGGCAAGTCTACCCTATTCCCCGATCATGCTCGACAACCTGACCCAACGGCTTGCCAAGGTCGTCAAGACCTTGCGCGGCCAAGCCCGTCTCACCGAAGACAATATCCAGGACATGCTGCGCGAAGTGCGCATGGCGCTGCTGGAAGCCGATGTGGCGCTACCGGTGGTCAAGGATTTCGTCGCTCGCGTCAAGGAAAAGGCGCTCGGACAGGAAGTGATCGGCTCGCTGACGCCGGGCCAGGCCCTGGTCGGCGTCGTACATCGCGAGTTGACGGACCTGATGGGCGGGCAAGCCGTCGGACTCAATCTCGCGGCACAGCCGCCGGCCGTCATCCTGATGTCGGGTCTGCAAGGCGCGGGTAAGACGACGACGACGGCCAAACTCGGCAAATGGCTCAAGGAGCGGCAGAAGAAGAAGGTGCTCGCCGTGTCCTGCGACGTTTATCGGCCCGCCGCCATCGAGCAGTTGAAGACGGTGTCGGCCCAGGCCGGCATCGAGTTCTTCCCGTCGGCCGCCGGTCAGAAGCCGGCTGAAATTGCGGCGGCGGCGGTGGACTATGCGAAAAAGCACTACTTCGACGTTCTGTTCGTCGACACCGCCGGCCGGTTGGCCATCGACGCCGCGATGATGGCCGAGATCAAGGAACTGCATGCGCTGCTGAATCCCGTCGAATCCCTTTTCGTCGTCGACGCGATGCTCGGCCAGGATGCGGTGAACACGGCCAAGGCCTTCAACGATGCATTGCCATTGACCGGCGTGATCCTCACCAAGCTCGACGGCGATGCCCGTGGCGGCGCGGCTCTGTCGGTACGCCACGTGACAGGCAAACCGCTCAAGTTTTCCGGCATCGGCGAGAAGCTGGGCGGCATCGAGGAGTTCCACCCCGAGCGCATGGCGGCGCGCATCCTGGGTATGGGCGACATCCTGGGTCTGGTCGAAGAGGCCCAGCGCGGCGTCGATCAGGAAAAGGCGAAGGACTTCGTGCAGAAAATGAAGTCGGGTAAAGGCTTCGACTTCAACGATTTCAAGGATCAGATCGGCCAGATGCGAAAGATGGGCGGGATTGCGGGTCTGCTCGACAAGTTGCCGGCCCAGTTCGCGGGAATGGCGCAGCAGGCAGGCAGCGGCGCCGACGAGAAAGCCATCGGGCGCGTCGAGGGCATTATCAACTCGATGACGCCGGCGGAGCGCGCCAAGCCTGAGCTCATCAAGGCCAGTCGCAAGCGGCGCATCGCCGCCGGTGCCGGCGTCCAGGTTCAGGAAGTGAATCGTCTGCTCAACCAGTTCGAGCAGACGCAGAAGATGATGAAGCAGTTTTCGAAGGGCGGCATGGCGAAGATGATGCGCAACATGAAAGGCATGCTGCCCGGCATGCGTTAGCGCTGGGCCGATGGACTGGCGACTGCGGAATGCTGCGGCCAGTTCCACTGTTTTTCCCAGGCGCTCCGCACCAAGTTCGGATACTCGGGCTGGCCCAGGCTGCCGTTGTAGCGGCCCAGGGCGCGATAGAGGTCGCCCTTTTCGATGTCAAGGTAATGGCGCAGGATGGTGCAGCCGTAGCGCAGATTCGTGCGCAGGTGAAACAAGTTGTTCTCTTTGCTGCCGATCAGTTTGACCCAGAACGGCATCACCTGCATGTAGCCGCGGGCGCCCGCCGTCGATACTGAGTACTTGCGAAAGCCGCTCTCGACTTGGATCAGTCCGAGCACGAGCTGCGGATCGAGCCCCGCCCGCTGCGCCTCGTAATGGACTGTCTTGAGCAGTACGAGGCGCGTCTGACGGTCAGGCACGCGCCTTTCCAGACGGCGCGACATCTCGCTGAGCCAATCGACCTTGTCGCGGATGTCGGCAAACTTGGGTTCCGGCGCTGCGCGATCGGCGATCGCGGCATGCAGGGCGGCCTGGACGCTGGCGGCGAGCGGCTCGTATTGCTGTGCGCCGGCCCAGGCGCTGCCTGTCGCCGCCAGCGAGGCGGCGAACCACAGTCCTTTTAGGCGCATACCTTTCCGCGCACGAAGGCGGCTGTCTCGGCAAGCGGCAACTTGGTCGCCTCGGCATCGCGGCGTCCCTGGTATTCGGCGACGCCGTCCTTGAGGCCACGTTCTCCGATGACGATGCGATGCGGTACGCCGATCAATTCCCAGTCGGCCAGCATCGAGCCGGGACGTTCGTCGCGATCGTCGAGAATGACATCGACGTTTGCGGCAGCCAATTCGGCATAGGTCTTTTCGGCAGCATCGCGCACGGCTTGCGACTTGCCCCAGCCCATCGGCACGATCACGACCTCGAAGGGCGCGATGGACGCCGGCAGGAAGATGCCCTTTTCGTCGTTGCCTTGCTCGATGGCGGCGCCGACGATGCGCGTGACGCCGATGCCGTAGCAGCCCATTTCCATGATCTGTTCCTTGCCCTGCTCGTTGAGGAAACTGCATTTCAGGGACTCGGAATAGCGCGTACGCAATTGGAAGATGTGGCCGACTTCGATCCCGCGGCAAAGATCGAGTACGCCCTTGTTGTCGGGCGAGGGATCTCCCGCGACGACGTTGCGAATGTCGGCGACGAAGTCCGGTTCGGCCATATCGCGGCCCCAATTGGCCCCGGTGAGGTGGAAGCCCGCTTCGTTGGC
>JACRPB010000062.1 GCA_016214175.1 Rhodocyclales bacterium | reverse complement strand
GCCGCGGCCGGTGACGCTGACGGTGGCCGATCAGAGCCGCTATTACGGCGACGTCAATCCGGCTGGCGGCACCGTCACCGGCACGGTCGGCGGCCAGGGCTTCGTCTTCGGCGATACGGTGTCCGGCGCGACGGTGGCGAGCACGCTGGCGGGCAGCGCCCATGCGGGCACGGCGGCGGCCCTGGCCGGCAGCGCTCCCGTGCTGTCCGCCGGCAGCAACAACAGCGTCGTCGGCGACTACGCCTTCACGCTCAACGACGGCACGCTGACGGTGACACCGCGGCCGATTACCGTGACCGCCGATGCCAAGAACATGATCTATGGCGATGCCGTTCCGCCCCTGACGGCCCAGGTCACCTTGGGCAATCTGGTCGGCAGCGACGGCCTTTCCGGCGCGCTGACCACGAGCGCGGACAGTACCGCTGCCGTTGGCGTCTATCCCATCGCCCAGGGGACGCTGACGGCGGGCGGCGACTACGCCATGACCTATGTCGGGAACGACGTCAACATCGGTCGGCGCAGCCTGTGGGTGTCGGCCATCGGCAGCGTGGTCAAGACTTACGACGGCACGATCGCGGCGGCGATCGGGACACCGGTGTTCACGAACGTCGTGAATGGCGACGCCGGGCAACTGAGCTTGAGCGGAACGGCGATCTACGATACGCGCGACGTCGGCATCGGCAAGACGGTGAGCTTCTCGGCCTTGGCGCTGGGCGGCACGGCCGCAGGCAATTACAACCTCGTCGGCGCACCGGCCGACAGCGCCGGCAATGCGATTTCGCAGCGCGCGAATGCGACCTGGATCGGTGGTGCCGCCGGCGTCTGGTCGAATCCGGCCAACTGGGATGCCCTGCCGGACGGCGGCAACGTCGCTGCGGTGACGATTCCCGCCGGCAAGACGGTGACCTTCGATGCCGCCACCGCGGCGACGACGCTCCACACGCTGGCGGTGGGCAGTGGCGGCGGTATCGTCATGGCGGGCAGCAGCCTGGGCATCGACAGCGACCTGACGACGCCTGTCTACGCCCAGACGGGCGGTACTTTGAACGGCCCCGGGAGTTTCACCGTCACCGAGAGCTTCAGCAAGACCGGCTGGATCTTCGCCATCAGCGGTCCGGTCAGCATCACGCAGGCAAGCGGCCACCTCAACTTCGTCAGCGATGCCGCCATCAACTTGGCGGCGCTCACCGTCAATGACGGAGACATCGTCATCGACAACTCGGGCGGGATAACGACCGGCGCCGGTCGCATCAGTGCGCCGCAAGGCAGCATCAGCCTGAACGCCCACAGCCCGATCACCGTCGGCAGCGGCGGTCTCGACGCCGGCAGCGGCATCGCGCTTGCCGCAAGTTCGGCGGCGCCGGATAGCGCCATTACCTTGAATGGCGCGCTGGCGTCGACCTCAGGTGACATCAGCATCGCTGCCTACGGCGACATCAACCAGAATGCCAATGTCGGGACGGTCGGCAGCGGTGGCATCCGGCTGGCCAGCAGCACCGGTGCGGTGGTCATGGCCAAGGACGCCAAGACGGTTGCGGCCGGCGGCACGATCGACTATCGCGCGGGCGGCGATCTGAGCTTGGCGCAACTCGACGCCGGGAGCGGCGACATCGCGCTGGACGCCGGGGCCTCCATACGGGTTGCCGCGGGTTTTACGGGGGCGAATCTCGTTGGCGGGCGCGCCGTCATCCGTGCGGCAAACGATCTCGCCCTGACTATCGACGTTCAAGCGCTCGACGTCACCGCCGGCGGCGCTATTGCGATGACCGAACTCAATACCGGCGCCGAAATCGTCGCGCCGCCGACCGAGGTTCTCGATCCGACGCGGACCGTGGAATCGGGCGAGGGCGAGCACGAGCAGAACACGCCGCCTGCGCTCGCGCCCACGACCAGTCCCGGTAGCACGCTGCCGACCGCCGGCGGCAACCAGACGATAGGCGGTACCGAAGGGACCTTCGGCAGCGGCGATGCGCCGTCGGACGGCAATGGATCGGGTTCCGCTTCCACGTCGTCAGGCTCTTCCCCGGACAAGACCGCCGCCGCCGATACCGACAAGAAGGAAAAAGAGGACAAGAAGGAGGACAAGGAGACGGCGCCGGCGAAGAAGGACGAGGACCGCAAGTCGCAGCGGAAACTCGGTCAATGCACGTAGTCGCCCCACTGCTTATTCGGGGCCATTCGGACGGTTATCCCGGAAGTGTCTTTATAATCCCCCCCTTCGTTTCCAACATGTTGGCGATCATCGAGGGAAGAAAGACACATGACCAATACCCATTCCGAGAGCAAGCCGGCCGATTCCAATGAGCTTTTCAGGCAACCGCGTCCGCTTGACCGCGCCGCCCATGCGGCGCTGACCATAGACCGCAAGGCCGGGTTTGCGTTTGCGCGCACCCAGATTGCCGTTCCAATCACGCTTTCGGAATTTGCCCCCGCGGCACGCGACTATCCCATCGTATTCGCCGGTACGCCCGTGCAGCCGTTCGCTCTGCTGGGCTTGCGCGAAGGACACAATCTGCTGATCAACGAGGCCGGGCAATGGCGCAAGGGACGCTACATCCCGGCCCATCTGCGCCGCTACCCGTTCATCTTCATGGAGGCGCCCAACAACCAGTTCGTCCTGTGCATCGACGAGGCGGCCGAGCATTTCACGGCGGCAAGCAAACTCGATCCCCAGCCGCTGTTTGCCGACGGCAATCCGACGCCGCTGGTCGGCGACGCGATGAAGTTTCTCGCCGCCTTCCAAAGCGAGTTCGGGACGACGCGAGAACTGGCGGCGGCGATCGAGACCGCCGAGCTTCTCATCGAGCGCCGCGCCGACGTGGATCTGGCGGGCGGTGCCGGGCATTTGTCGCTGGGCGGATTCCGCATCATCGACGAAGCGAAACTGGCCGCCGTCGCCGACGAGGTCTTTCTCGACTGGCGCAAGCGCGGCTGGCTGGCGCCAATCTATTTCCATCTACAGTCGCTGGCCAATTTCGCCTTGCTCACCGATTGGGCGAGCAAGGAAGCTTCGGCGGCCTAGGCCGCGTTTTCAAGGATTACGCAACATGCCCGCAATTCGCTTGCCGGACGGTTCCGAACGCAAGTTCGACCAGGCATTGACCGTCGCCGAACTGGCGGCTTCCATCGGTCCCGGCCTCGCCAAGGCAGCGCTCGCTGCCAAGGTCGACGGCCGCCTCGTCGACACCTCGTTCCGCATCGAACGGGATGCGCAGGTTGCCATCGTGACCGACAAGGATGCTGACGGCCTCGCGATCATCCGCCATTCGACCGCGCACCTGCTGGCCTACGCCGTCAAGGAGTTGTTCCCCGAGGCCCAGGTGACCATCGGTCCGGTGATCGAGAACGGCTTTTACTACGACTTCGCCTATCTGCGGCCGTTCACGCCCGAGGATCTGACGTCCATTGAGCAGCGCATGGCCGAACTGGCGAAAAAGGATTTGCCGGTCACGCGCGAGGTCTGGCAGCGCGACAAGGCGGTCGAATTCTTCAAGTCCATCGGCGAAAACTACAAGGCCGAACTGATCGCGGCGATTCCCGCCGACCAGGACGTTTCGCTCTACCGCGAAGGCGACTTCATCGATCTTTGCCGCGGGCCGCACGTGCCGTCCACCGGCAAGCTCAAGGCCTTCAAGCTGATGAAAGTGGCCGGCGCCTATTGGCGCGGCGATCCGAAGAACGAGCAGTTGCAGCGCATCTACGGCACCGCCTGGGCGAAGAAGGACGAACTCGACGCTTATCTCCACATGCTGGAAGAGGCCGAGAAGCGAGACCACCGCAAGCTTGGCCGTCAGCTCGACTTGTTCCATCTGCAAGAGGAGGCGCCCGGCCTGGTGTTCTGGCATCCGCACGGCTGGACGGTATGGCAGGAAATCGAGCAGTACATGCGCCGCGTCTATCGCGACAACGGCTACCAGGAAGTGCGCTGCCCGCAGATCCTCGACCGCGCGCTGTGGGAGAAGTCCGGCCATTGGGAACATTACAAGGCCAACATGTTCACCACGGAATCGGAGAGCCGCGACTACGCGATCAAGCCGATGAATTGTCCGGGCCATGTCCAGATTTTCAACACCGACGTGCGCTCCTACCGCGACCTGCCGCTGCGCTACGGCGAATTCGGCTCCTGCCATCGCAACGAACCGTCCGGTGCGCTGCACGGCGTGATGCGCGTGCGCGGCTTCACCCAGGACGATGGCCACATCTTTTGCACCGAAGACCAGATCCAGCCGGAGGTGACGGCGTTCAACGCGCTGGTGCGCAAGGTGTATGCCGACTTCGGCTTTACCGATGTCGCGGTCAAGCTGGCGCTGCGCCCGGACAGCCGTGTCGGCGCCGATGAGCTTTGGGACAAGGCCGAGGTCGCGTTGCGCGAGGCGCTCAAGGCCGGCGGACTGACCTGGGAGGAACTGCCGGGAGAGGGCGCCTTCTACGGCCCCAAGATCGAGTTCCATATCAAGGATGCGATTGGCCGTTCCTGGCAATGCGGCACCATGCAGGTCGATTTCTCGATGCCGGGGCGTCTGGGCGCCGAGTTCGTCGCCGAGGACAATGCCCGCTACACGCCGGTGATGCTGCACCGCGCCATCCTGGGGTCGCTGGAGCGCTTCATCGGCATCCTGATCGAGAACCATGCCGGTGCGCTGCCGTTCTGGCTGGCGCCGGTACAGGCGGTGGTGATGAGTATTTCAGAACACCAGGCCGACTATGCCGAAAGTGTGGCATTGAAACTGCGTGGCGCAGGCGTGCGCGTGGATTTGGATTTGCGCGGCGAGAAAATTAACTATAAAATACGGGAACATAGTTTGCAGAAGCGGCCTTACTACGTCGTGGTTGGCGACAAAGAGAAGGCCGCCGGGTTGGTCGCCGTGCGCGCCCGGGGCAATCAGGATCTCGGGCAGATGTCCCCCGATGCTTTGATTGATCGCTTGTTGGCCGAAAAGTCCGGCAAAGGCGCAGTGGCCTGAATTTATTAACTTTTGCGGAGAATCACACCATAGCTCAGGAGAAGGCGCAGCGCCTCAATGAAGAAATCACGGCCCCCGAAGTGCGTTTGATCGGGGTCGAAGGTGAACAGATAGGTATCGTATCGGTGCGTCAGGCTCTGAGCCTGGCGGAAGAGGCTGGAGTCGATCTGGTCGAGATCGCGCCTTTGGCAACGCCCCCGGTCTGCCGCATCATGGACTTCGGCAAGTTCAAGTACCAGGAAGCGAAGCGGGCGCACGAAGCCAAGCTGAAGCAGAAGCAGATCCAGGTCAAGGAAGTGAAGTTTCGGCCGGGAACCGACGACAACGATTACCAGATCAAGCTGCGCAACCTGACGAAGTTTTTGCAGGAAGGGGACAAGGCGAAAATCACGCTGCGTTTCCGTGGCCGCGAAATGGCCCACCAGGAATTCGGCATGCGCATGCTGGAGCGCATCAAGGCCGACCTGGAGGAAGTGGGGCAGGTCGAGCAGTTTCCGAAGATGGAAGGGCGGCAGTTGATCATGGTGATCGCGCCGACCAAGAAGCAGGTGAAACACTAAATTCTGCTGGTGCCGCCTCGACAGGGGCGGTGCGGGCGAAACAAGCGGAGCGGGTTATCAAGCGTCCCCAAGGCGGGGAACACCTGGCACCGTGTCATAAGGAGATCTTCGATGCCGAAGATGAAGACCAAGAGCGGGGCAGCCAAGCGCTTCAAAGTGCGCGGCAGCGGCAGCATCAAGCGCGGTCACGCGTTCAAGCGCCACATCCTCACCAAGAAAACCACCAAGAGCAAGCGCCAGTTGCGCGGCATGCAGGATATGCACGCCTCCGACGTCAAGTCCGTGCGCGCCATGCTGCCCAACGGATAAGGAGCCGACACCATGCCAAGCGTCAAACGCGGTGTAACGGCGCGCGCGCGCCACAAGAAAGTTCTCGACCAGGCCAAGTGTTACCGCGGTCGTCGCTCAACCGTCTATCGCATCGCCAAAGAAGCGGTGATGAAAGCGGGGCAGTACCAGTACCGCGACCGTCGCCAGCGCAAGCGCCAGTTCCGTGCCCTCTGGATCGCCCGTATCAACGCGGCGGCCCGCGAGCTGGGCATGAAGTACAGCACCCTGATGAACGGCCTCAAGAAGGCATCCATCGAGGTCGATCGCAAAGTGCTCGCCGACCTGGCGGTGTTCGACAAGCCGGCTTTCGCCGCGCTGGCGAACCAGGCCAAGACCTCCCTCGGCGCCTAAAGCAACGATGCAGAAACAAGGGAGGCCGCTGGCCTCCCTTTTTTTGATTCCACATGGAAAACCTCGAACAACTCGTCGCCGCGGCCGCCGCCGCTTTCACCCAAGCGGTGGAGCCGGCCAAGCTCGAAGAAGCCAAGGCGCGCTACCTCGGCAAGGACGGTTCGCTGACCGGCCTGCTGAAAGGGCTGGGCAAGCTGCCGGCAGAAGAGCGCAAGTCCGCCGGCGCCGCGATCAATAAGGCCAAGGAGCAGATCGAAGCGCTGCTCGCCGATCGACGCGAAGCCTTGCGGCGGGCTCAACTCGAAGCCCAACTCGCCGCCGAAGCGCTCGACGTCACGCTGCCGGGTCGCGGCCAGGCGCGCGGCACGCTGCATCCGGTGATGCGCACGCTGGACCGCATCGAACAACTGTTCCGCTCGATCGGTTTCGAAGTCGCCGATGGCCCGGAGATCGAGACCGACTGGCACAACTTCACCGCATTGAATACGCCCGAGAATCACCCGGCGCGCTCGATGCACGATACCTTCTACCTGCTCGACCCGGCGGGCAAAGTGCAGGAAGACGTGCTGCTGCGCACCCACACCAGCCCGGTGCAGATCCGCTACATGCAAGCGCACGTCGAGAAATACAAACATCTCGACGCGATGCCGGAGATTCGCATCATCGCGCCGGGCCGTGTCTATCGCGTCGATTCCGACGCCACCCATTCGCCGATGTTCCACCAGGTCGAAGGCCTTTGGGTCGGCGAGAACGTCAGCTTCGCCGACTTGAAGGGCGTGGTCGCCGATTTCCTGCGCCGCTTCTTCGAGAGCGACGACCTCAAGGTGCGCTTCCGCCCGTCCTTCTTCCCCTTCACCGAGCCCTCCGCCGAAATCGACGTGGCCTTCATGAGCGGTTCGCTGGAAGGTCGCTGGCTGGAAATCGCCGGCTGCGGCATGGTGCATCCGAACGTGCTGCGCTTCGGCGGCATCGATCCCGAAAAATACACGGGCTTCGCCTTCGGCATGGGACCGGATCGCCTGACCATGCTGCGCTACTCCATTCCCGACCTGCGCCTGTTCTTCGACGGCGATCTGCGCTTCCTCTCCCAATTTCAATAAGCCATGCAATTCCCAGAATCCTGGCTGCGCGCCCTTGTCAATCCGCCGCTTACGACCATGGAGCTTTGCCATCTGCTGACGATGGCGGGCCTCGAAGTCGAGGAGACACAGCCGGTGGCGCCCGACTTCACGAACATCGTCGTCGCCCGCGTGCTTGCGGTCGAGAAGCATCCGGATGCCGACAAGCTCAAGTTGTGCAAAGTGGACACCGGCGCGCACGGCGTATTGCAGATCGTTTGCGGCGCGCCCAACGTCGCGGCCGACATGGTCGTGCCTTGCGCCCTGGTCGGCGCCAAGCTGCCCGGCATGGAAATCAAGCGCGCCAAGGTGCGCGGCATCGAGAGCTTCGGCATGCTCTGCTCGGCGCGCGAACTGGGCCTCTCCGACGATCACGCCGGCCTCCTGCCGTTGCCGGCCGACGCGCCGATCGGCCAGGACGTGCGCGCCTATCTCAATCTCGACGACACGCTGATCACGCTGAAGCTGACGCCCAACCGTGCCGACTGCCTGTCGCTGACCGGCATCGCGCGCGAAGTCGCGGCGCTGACCGGGGCGCCGCTGACACTGCCGCAAGTGGCGGCCGT
>JACRPB010000177.1 GCA_016214175.1 Rhodocyclales bacterium | reverse complement strand
GTTCATATTGATAGCCCCAGCAGTTGCCAACGGGATACGAAAGATAGTAGCCGAATTCAGAAGCGTGCTGAATGAGCCAGCCATATGCAGCAGTTTGGTCGAACTCGACTTCGAGCGCGCGGCTGCCAAAGGTTGAAAGATCGACGGCTCGCCCGGTGTGATGCTCGCTAAAGCCCGGAGGCGCGCAAACGGTGAGAATGCTTTCAACCACCGCCCCACTTTCAAGCTTTCGGCGAACTATCTCGGCTTGCCGGTCAATGCTGCGAAAGGCCGAAACAATGAATAGATCGATGCCATCAGCGAGCGCCGCCGCCTTGAGTGCGCGCCACGCTTCGGCGGCCAAAGGGATAAGCAAGTGATCTCGACCATCCGCCCCCACTTCGGCAACTTCAAGCGTCGCAGCCTCCTCGCATTCGCGTAAGCCACGAGCCGTTATCAATTCGCTCGAAATGCCAAGTGCGGTAAGGTGCGGATTCATGCGGACTAAGACGTCCAACGTGGAAGTGAGCGGCCTGCGCGGCTTTTCGCGCAGGTCCGCTCGAACGCAGGGTTAGCCATCGGTTCGATACCTTCGTGCAAGCTCTGACAGTTTGGACTTCAAAGCTTGGGCTTGACGGCCAATGTCAATAGCCGTGGCATGCGCTTGCTGGAAGCACGAAGTCGTATGGTCTACTTTCTCGCCAAGGTTCGTTAAGCGCAAGACATTCTTAAAATTGCCCCAGAATATGTTCATCTGACCATACATTTTCTCGACGTCTTCAATCAACGACGTTTCGTACAGGCCTGCAATGACCCGCAATTCATCGACGTTCTCGCACACGGATAAGTACCGTTGGTCGTACTCAGAGTCTTTCATTTCGGCACGCCAATTTATGTCAAGGCTTGTGAGCGAAAACTCCCGACCTATGATATTCAACTTGCGATGCGCCACAGCCAGCCGCTCAAGTGCGAGTACTCTTTCCTTTTCCCGCAGATCGCTTTCCCGTTTCGATGATTCGAGCGCGAGTTGAAACTGTTGATTGTTTCGCTGCGTGCGTGACTGAATAGCCGACGTCAATGCAACGCCAAGTAGCGCGGATGAACCGGCGACGATTGATGTGAGGATTGCGGTTTCCATAGATGGCTAACGTCAAGTAGGCCTCGTGTTGCTGCAGAAGAGGAAGTCCTGTCCGCACGCCACGGACGGCGGGTGTCCGATTCCCTCCATGTCCCCCGGGCCGAAAAGGCGCCGGCCCTCCTCCTTTACTTGCGGGAATCGGACACCCGTTGCGGTTTCGATAGATGGATAACGTCAAGTAGGCCTCGTGTTGCTGCAGAAGAGGAAGTCCTGTCCGCACGCCACGGCCGGCGGGTGTCCGATTCCCTCCATGTCCCCCGGGCCGAAAAGGCGCCGGCCCTCCTCCTTTACTTGCGGGAACCGGACACCCGCCATCCGTGGCCGGATACGTCGGTGGCAGTGAACCTCAAAAACGGCACGGCGCACGGACGCGGCCCTCATGTCGCCCTCCGCATGGTGCCGTCGCCGGCGGCGTCGCGGCTGCCGGCGGAGATGGCGGCGTCGAGTTCGGCCGGCGGCGCCAACTTGAGCAGGCGGTAGAGGTTGGCCAGATTGCGGCGGTAGAGCTGGTCGAAGCTGGCGACGGCGTGCGCCGGGTTGTAGTCGCCGAACCACCAGAACCAGTCCGAGCTTTCGCATACCGCCAACTGCGCCTGGGCCGCGGCGGCTTCGGCGGCGTCGAGGCGGCCGCTGGCGAGGACAAGGTCGTAGCTCTGCTTGGCTTCGCAGAGTAGATCCCAGGCCAGGTTCTTGTCGGCATCGCCGATCCAGGTGGATAGCGAACCGTAGACCCAACTGCCGGCGGTCAGGCGCGGCAGCGTGCCGCAGGGCGGCGGCGCTGCGCGGCCGACGATTTCGGCGTAGGTGGTGCTGCGGATCGTCGGGTGGGCCTCGATCAGGGCGTAGAGATCGTCGAAGAAGTAGTAGCCGTTGTAGGGATAGTGCTCCCAGGCGTTTTCGCCGTCGAGGACGATGCCGACGGCGGGCGTCTCGCCGGCCGGCGCCGCGGCGAGGATGTCTTCGAGCTTGGCGACGAAGTCGCGCGCGGCGTCGCGGCCGTGCCATTTCGCATACTCGAAGCCGATCAGGTCGGACAGCCGTTCGTCGCGGAAAAACAGCCTGAGATCGGGGCAGTCGGCCAGGCGCCAGGGCCGATAGGCGGCGCGCTGGTCGGGCAGCTTGGCGTCGCGCAGGCTGTTCCTGAGCACGCCCTCGCCGCTGGCGATCCAGCGGCAGCCGTGCTCGGCGAAGAGCACGGCGAGGCCGGTCGATACCGCGCCCTCGGCCGGCCACATGCCGACCGGCAGCCTGCCGAAGCGTGCCGCATGGCTGGCCTTCGCCCGTTCCATATGGGCTTCGAGGCGCGAGCGCCCGCCCGGAAAGCCCCGCGCCTCTGGTAGTTGCGCGTCGGGCAGGCTTTCCCTGGCGGCGGCGAAGTCCAGCAGCAGCGGGCCGAGCGGATGGGTGTGCGGCGTCGTCGAGAGCTCGATCTGGCCGCGTTCCTGCAGGGCGCGGTAGCGCGGCACCAGGCCTTTCAGCGTGGCGCCGATCCAGGCCAGCAGTTGCAGGCGGTCGCCGTGGTCGAAATGGTCGCCCTTGGTCATCAGGTTCGCCAGCAGCGGCTGGCGGCGCCTTTCGGTTTCGCCGGACCAGGCGAGGAAATACCAGGTGACGAGATCGCCGTAATAGGCGCCCGACAGATAGCCGAGCGCGGCTTCGCCCTCTTCCTTGACGACGTGGCTGTAGAGCTTGTGCAACCGCAGATAGTGCGGGAAGGGCGCAAGCATCGTGCTGTGGCTGTTGAGAAAGCAGGTCTTCAGCAGCAGGCGCCGGTCGTCGAGGTCGATGCGGTCGAGATCGGGCTGGGCCAGCAGCCGCAACAGCGGATCGCGGTAGCGGGCACTGTCGATCTGCTCGCAATAGTCCTCGATCTGGTCGAGCAGGATAGGCACGAAATTGACGACGGCGCGAACTTGCGGATGGCGCTCCAGATGCGCTGCCATGTCGGTGTAGTCCTTGATCGCATGCAGCAGGACCCAGGGCAGCACGAACTCGCCGCTGGCGTGGTCGCGGTAGTCCGGCTGGTGCATGTGCCAGAGGAAGACGAGGTCGAGGCGGCGTTCGGTCATGGCGACGATAGGGGAGTCCGGGGCGTGCGTGTCGTCATCGGGGTGGATGAACCGCGGCGCGCTAGCGGATGTGGTGGACCTGCTGGCCGAGCATTTCCGGCGTGACCAGGGTGATGCCGCGTTCGCTGACATGGAAGCGCTTGCGGTCTTCTTCGGGGTCGAAGCCGATCTTCATGCCGGGCGGGATGCGGCAGTGCTTGTCGACGATGACGCGGCGCAGGTGCGCACCGCGGCCGACGTCCACCCGCGGCAGCAGCACCGAGTCCTCGACCAGCGCATAGCTGTGCACCAGCACGCGCGAAAACAGCAGCGAGCGCTTGACGACGGCGCCGCTGATGATGTTGCCGCCGGAGACCATCGAATCGACGGCCTTGCCGCGCCGGTTTTCGTCGTCGAAGACGAACTTGGCCGGCGGCAGTTGTTCCTGGTAGGTCCAGATCGGCCATTCCTCGTCGTAGAAATTGAGCTCCGGGGTGACCTTGGTCAGTTCCATGTTGGCTTCCCAGTAGGCGTCGAGGGTGCCGACGTCGCGCCAGTAGGGAATGCCGGACTCGCCGATGCCGACGCAGCTTTCGGCGAAGTTGTGGGCGAAGACGCGGTAGTTCTTCACGGCGTGGGGAATCACGTTCTTGCCGAAGTCGTGGCCGGACCCCGGATCGTCGCGGTCGCGGCAGAGCTGCTCGAACAGGAAGCCGGCGTTGAAGACATAGACGCCCATGCTGGCGAGGCAGCGCTCGGGGCGACCCGGTATGGTCGGCGGCGTCTTCGACTTTTCGACGAAATCGACGATGCGCTGCGACTCGTCGACCTGCATGACGCCGAATTCGACGGCGTCTTCGCGCGGCACGTCGATGCAGGCGATGCTGAGATCGGCCTGGTTCTGCGCGTGCTGGGCCAGCATGCGGCCGTAGTCCATCTTGTAGATGTGGTCGCCGGAGAGCACGATGACGTAGCGCGGATGATGGCGGCGGATGACGTCGAGGTTCTGGTAGACGGCGTCGGCGGTGCCGAGGTACCAGTCCTCGCCGACCTGCTGCTGCGCCGGCAGCAGTTCGATGAACTCGTCGAAGCGGCCGTCGAGGAAGCTCCAGCCGCGCTGCAAGTGATGGATCAGGCTCTGCGCCTTGTATTGCGTGGCGACGCCGATGCGGCGGATGCCGGAATTCACGCAATTGGACAGCGTGAAGTCTATGATGCGGAACTTGCCGCCGAAGGGCACCGCCGGCTTGCTGCGCCAGTCGGTGAGCTGCATCAGGCGGCTGCCGCGGCCGCCGGCGAGGACGATGGCAAACGTCGAGCGCGTCAGGTGGCTGACGAAGCGGCCGAAAGTGACCGACGGATCGTTCAGGTGCAATTCGTGCTGCATGGGCATCTCCTCCGCCGCTACAATAGCTGCAAATCAACGAAAGTGGACGATGATCGACGCATCCAATAATTCAATCGCCGCGGCGCCCGCCGGCGGCGCGGCATCGTCGGCCAGCGACCACGATCTCTATCTTTTCAGCCAGGGCACCAACTACCAATCCTACCGCCTTCTCGGCGCCTTGCCCGATGCGACCGACGTCGCCTTCCGCGTCTGGGCGCCGAACGCAGACCAGGTCGCCGTCGTCGGCGATTTCAACCGCTGGGACGGGCGCGTTCATCGCTTGCGCTGCCTCGGCGATTCGGGCGTCTGGGAAATCCATGTTCCCGGTCTGGTTGCCGGCGCGCTCTACAAGTTCGAAATCCGCAACCGCCACAGCGGCGCGCTGCTGGTCAAGGCCGACCCCTACGCCCGCGCCTGCGAACTGCGTCCGGCGACGGCTTCCGTCGTCGTCGCGCCGGCCGATTACGCCTGGACCGATGCCGCCTGGCACCAACGCCGCGCCGACCGCGACTGGCTGCACGCGCCGATGAGCGTCTATGAAGTCCATGCCGGCTCCTGGATGCGCCACGCCGACGGCCGCTTCTACAGCTACCGCGAACTGGCCGAGCGTCTGGTGCCCTACGTCGCCGATCTCGGCTACACCCACATCGAGTTCATGCCGCTGATGGAGCATCCGCTCGACGAGTCCTGGGGCTACCAATGCACCGGCTACTTCGCGCCGACCAGCCGCCACGGCTCCGCCGCCGACCTCAAGTTCCTCATCGACCGTTGCCACGCCGCCGGCATCGGCGTCATCCTCGACTGGGTGCCGGGGCATTTCCCGCGGGATGCCTGGGCGCTCGCCCACTTCGACGGCACGGCGCTCTTCGAACACGAAGATCCGCGCCTCAAGATGCACCCCGACTGGGGCACCTACGTCTTCAACTTCGGTCGCAACGAGGTCAAGAGCTTTCTGCTGTCTTCGGCCCATTGGTGGCTGTCCGAGTTCCACGCCGACGGGCTGCGCGTCGACGCCGTCGCCTCGATGCTGTATCTCGACTATTCCCGCAAGGCCGGCGAGTGGCTGCCCAACCGCTACGGCGGGCGCGAGAACATCGAGGCCATCGACTTTCTGCGCGAAATGAACGCCATGGTGCATCGCGATTTCCCCGGCGCCCTGACCATCGCCGAGGAATCGACGGCCTGGCCGATGGTGTCGCGGCCGGTGCACCTCGGCGGCCTCGGCTTCTCGATGAAATGGAACATGGGCTGGATGAACGACACCCTCGCCTATGCGCAACAGGACCCCGTGCATCGGCGCTATCACCACGAGCGCCTCACCTTCGGCCAGCTCTACGCCTACAGCGAGAACTTCGTCCTGCCTTTTTCCCACGACGAGGTCGTACACGGCAAGAGCTCGCTGGTCGGCAAGATGCCGGGCGTCGAATGGCAGCGCTTCGCCAATCTGCGGTTGCTGCTCGCGTATCAAGCGACGGCTCCGGGCAAGAAACTCTCCTTCATGGGCAACGAAATCGGCCAGACCAGCGAATGGCGCAGCAACGAGGAACTGCCCTGGCACTTGCTGCAATGGCCGCTCCATGCCGGCGTGCAGGCGCTGGTGCGCGACCTCAACAAACTCCATGCGGCGCTGCCGGCCCTGCACGACCAGGACTTCGACGGCGCCGGATTTTCCTGGATCGACTGTCACGACGCCGATCAATCGGTGGTCGGCTGGCTGCGCCATGCGCGCGACGGCAGCTTCGTCGCCGTCATGCTCAACTTCACGCCCGTGCCGCGGACCGGCTACCGCATCGGCCTGCCGCAGACCGGCCGCTACCGGGAATTGTTGAACAGCGACTCCCGCTATTACGGCGGCAGCGACCTCGGCAACGCCGACGGCCTGGTCGCCATCGACCAACCCTGGATGGGGCGGCCTGCTTCGCTGACGCTGACGCTGCCGCCGCTGGCGGCCGTCGTCCTGGTCAGGGATTGAGCAGGCCTTCGCGCAGCAGGCGGTCGATCTCGGTCTCGGCCGAAGCCCAATCGTCGAGTTCGCGCCCGGGCGTAAACCCGTGCCGCTCGGCGATGTAATAGGCCGCGACCTCGACATAGTTGCGCCGCTGCTCGGCCGGCACCTCCGCACGCGCGCGGCTGGTCACCTTGGCCGCCTTGGCCGCGGCGGGTTTTGCCGGTGCCGCAGCCTTCTTCGATGCGGCGGGCTTTGCCGGTGCGGCAGCCTTCTTCGCTACGGCAGCTTTCTTCGCCACGGCGGGCTGCGCTGCCTTCTTGGCCGGCAGTACGGTAGCGGTCTTGCTCGACTTGGCCTTCGTGGGGGCGGGCATACCTGATCCTCCTGAGTTGTAGTTCTGCAAATATACTTCCACCATATTTCAGGCGCTTGACCAGGTCAAGGCCGGATTGCCATGCAGTTGACGTGGAGCATGATCCGGCCCGCGTCGCGCACGCGCGATCTTGCGGCAGGCTCTACGATTCCCGCGCGGCGAGGGTCGCGGCGCCTTTGAGGCCGAGTTCGGGATCGGTGACGACGTGCACCGGCATGCGCGCGGCCAGCGCCGCATGCTCGGCCTTGGCGGCGAAGGCTGCCATGAACGGTCCCGCCTGCATCAGCGGCAGGATTTTTGCCGCGATGCCGCCGGCCAGATAGACGCCGCCGCGCGCATTGACGGCGAGCGCCATGTCGCCGGCGTAGGCGCCGTAGGCGCCAAGAAAGCAGTTCAGACTTCGTTGCGCCGCAGCCTCTCCTTGCATCGCTCGATGCGCAATGTCGGCCGCGGCGGCGTCTTCGCCGGCAAGCGCGCGATGGATCGCCGCGATGCCGGGTCCCGAGATTACGCGCTCGGCCGTGACGCGCCCATGCGCGGCGAGCAGCGCCGCATGCACGCGCCCCTGGTCGCCGTCCTGCGGCGAGAAGCCGACGTGGCCGCCTTCGCCGGGCAAAACGCGATGGCCCTCGGCGCCGGGCGCCAGGATCGCCATGCCGAGCCCGGTGCCGGCGCCGATGACCAGACGCACGCCCGCGGCCAGCGGGGCACCGGCCTGTAGCGTGACCAGCGCATCGGCTGCGACGCTGCCGATGCCCGCGGCGGCGGCGGCGAAATCGTTGGCCAGCGCCAGCGGCGGCAGGCCGAAAGCGGCGCCGGCGCTGCGGGCATCGACGCGCCAGGGCAGGTTGGTGATTCCGGCGCCGAGACCGTCGTCATCGATCGGGCCGGCGACGGCCAGGCAGCCGCCGGCGACGGCGAACGCAGCGGCGTCGCGTCGGAACTGCTCGAACAATGCCTCGAAGCTTGGGTAATCGGCGCAGACGTAGCGGCGGCGAAACACGAACTGCGGCTTGCCCGCGGCGATGTCGGCAATGCCGAACAAGGCCTTGGTGCCGCCGACGTCGCCGCACAGGATGGCCATGGCGCCTAGCCGGAAACGACCCGGTTGCGGCCGGCGCGCTTGGCCGCGTAGAGTGCCTGGTCGGCGCGGATCATGAGCTGGTCGAGCGCTTCCGGCGCCGCGAGCTGGCAAATGCCGATGCTGACCGTGATGCCGATCGTCACGTCGCCGCCGACGGCGAAGCGGGCGCCGGCGACATCCTCGCGCAGGCGTTCGGCGACCTGGCGGGCGGCTTCGAGATCCGTTCCCGGCAGCAGGATGGCGAATTCCTCGCCGCCGAGGCGTCCGCAGACGTCCACGTTGCGGGTCGAGCGCCCCATGACGGCGGCAAGCTGCCGCAGCACCTCATCGCCGGCGGGATGGCCGTAGGTGTCGTTGATGGCCTTGAAGCCGTCGATGTCGATCATGCACAGCGTCAGCGGCTGGCCGGAGCGGCCGACGCGCGTCGCTTCGTGCTGGCTGATGGCGAAGAAGTGCCGCCGGTTCGGGATGTTGGTCAGCATGTCGGTGGTCGCCATGCGGTGCAACTGCTCGGTGGCCTGGGCGCGTTCGAGGGCGATGGCGGCAAGCGCGGTGACGTGTTCGATCAGCGTCAGTTCGAACGCGCCGGGCCGGCGCGGCGCGCGGAAGTACAGGGCGAAGGTGCCGAGCACCTGATCGTCGCTGGCGACGATCGGCGTCGACCAGCAGGCGCGCAAGCCCTGCAGCTCGGCGGCTTCGCGCAGGCGCTCCCAGCGCGGGTCGCTGGCGATGTCCTCGACCACTGCCTGCCGTCGCGTGTATACCGCCGCGCCGCAGGAAGCGTCGAGCGGACCGACGTCGAGACCGTCGATGGCGCCGATGAAGGCCGGCGCCAGGCCGGGCGCGGCGCCGTGCCGCAGGTGCACGCCGTCGGCGTCGAGCGTCATGATGGCGGCGACGCCGCCGTGCAGATGGTGCTCGACGCGCACGCAAATGGCGTCGAGCACTTCGGCCAGCGGGCTGCCGCGGGCGATCATGGTCAGCACGGCGCGCTCGTCCTCCAGGCGCCGCTCCGCCTGCTTGCGCTCGGTGATGTCGACGGCGGCGCCGATCACGTAATGCTCGCCCTGGATCACCACGGCGCGCTTGTGCACGAGCTGGAAGGATTCGGCGCCGCGGTGGGTGAGCCGGGTTTCGGTGATGAAGGTATGGCCGAGCTGCCGCGCCTGGCGGTCGAAGTTGCGCAGGCTCTCGGCCGTTTCCAGCGGGAAGATCTCGTAGTCGGAGCGGCCGATCAGGTCGTCCTTGGAAAAGCCGAAGAACTCGGCGGCGCGGTCGTTGACCGCCAGGTAGCGGCCGTTGGCGTCCTTGATGAAGGCGTTGATCGGCAGGGTTTCCAACATCAGGCGGTTGAGGTCGGCCTGGCCTTCGAGCTGGCGCTTCGCCAGTTGCAGGTCTTCCTGGTAGCGCTTCTGTTCGGTGAGATCGGCGAACATGCCGACGTAATTGACGATCTCGCCGCCGTCGCCGCGGACGACGGTGATGGTCATCTGGCAGGGGTAGATCTCGCCGTTCTTGCGGCGGTTCGCGATCTCGCCGTGCCAGACGCCGTGGCGCGCGAGCGCCTCGTACATCTGGCGGTAGAAGGCGTCGTCGTGCTGGCCGGACTTGAGCAGGCGCGGATTGCGGCCGACGACTTCGGCCGGGGCATAGCCGGTGATCGCGGTGAAGGCGGGGTTGATCGACTCGATGAAGCCGGTGGCGTCGGTGATGAGTATGCCATGCAGCGTCGATTCGGCGACTTTCTGCGCCAGCGCCAGCGTGCGCCGCGAGGAGAGCAGTTCCTGCGCCTGGGCGCCGAGCGCCTGCTGCATCTCGCGCACATAGACCTGCTCGACGCTGACCAGGATGTCGCCGTAGGTCAGCACGCCGACCAGCTTGTCGCCGTCGGTGACGCCGAGATGGCGCACGTGGCGCTCGGCGAATATGGCGCGCGCCTTGAAGAGGCTGGTTTGCAGCGTCACGGTTTGCAGCGGAAACGAGGCCACCTCGCGCGCCGTCGCCCGCGCGTTGCGCGCGCCCAACTGGCGCAGCGCATCGGTTTCGGTGAAGATGCCCAGCCGTTCGCCGTCCTCGACGATGACCGCGTCCTGCTTGAAGCGCCGCATCATTTTCAGCATCTCGGCCAGCGGCAGTTCGCCGGACACCGTCAGCGGCGCCTTGCGCATCACCGAGTCCACGTCGCGCATCTGGACGAAAAACTCGACGCCCTGGTTGTTGACGACGTCGGTCTGGGAAACGATGCCGACGCGGTTGCCGTAGTCGTCGACGACCAGCAGATGGCGTAAGCCTTGGCTTTCCAGGCGCAGCGTCAGGGTCTGGATCGATTCGGTCTCGCGGATGGTCATTACCGGCGCCGACATGAAGCGCGCCACCGGGGCGTCGAGGACGCCGGCGTCGGCGAGATCGAGGCTGACGGCGTCGCGCTCGGTCCAGATGCCGACGGTCGTGTCGTGGTCGACGACGATGATCGAGCCGCAATGCGTTTCGCTCATTTGCCGCGCCGCCTCCGCCACGGTCGTCGCGGGCGTGCAATGGAGCAGGGTACGTTGGGTCAGGTGGCCGACGTTGAGGCGTGCGGCGGTAGGCGCGACGAGTTCCGTCATGGTCATGTCTGGGGTCTCCGGGGTCAAGGGAAGGGCCGAGTCTAACGCAAGAAATCAGACCGCCACGGGGGCGGCGATATGGGGATGGGGGTCGTAGCCGTCGAGGCTGAAGTCCTCGTAGCGGAAGGCGAATATGTCGCGCACCGCCGGGTTGAGGCGCATCGTCGGCAGCGCCCGCGGCTCCCGCGCCAATTGCAGGCGCGCCTGTTCGAGGTGGTTCGAGTACAAATGCGCGTCGCCGAAGGTGTGGACGAATTCGCCGGGGCGCAGGCCGACGACCTGGGCCACCATCAGCGTCAGCAGCGCATAGGAGGCGATGTTGAAAGGCACGCCGAGAAAGATGTCGGCGCTGCGCTGGTAAAGCTTGCAGGAGAGCTTGCCGTCGGCGACGTAGAACTGGAACAGCGCATGGCAGGGCGGTAGCTTCATCTGCGGCACGTCGCCGGGGTTCCAGGCGCTGACGATGTGGCGGCGCGAATCCGGATTTCTTTTCAGGCCTTCGATCAATTCGGCGATCTGGTCCACTTCGCGGCCGTCGCCGGCCGGCCAGTGGCGCCATTGGTGGCCGTACACCGGGCCGAGGTCGCCGTTCTCGTCGGCCCATTCGTCCCAGATACGCACGCCGTTTTCCTTGAGCCAGCCGATGTTGGTCTCGCCGCGCAGGAACCACAGCAGCTCGACGATGATGGAGCGCAGGTGCAGCTTCTTCGTCGTCAGCACCGGAAAGCCGGCGGCGAGATCGAAGCGCATCTGCCAACCGAACACCGAGCGCGTGCCGGTGCCGGTGCGATCGGATTTTTCGTGTCCGTGCTCGAGCACGTGACGCATCAGGTCGAGGTATTGGCGCAAGGGAAGTCCTTAAATTCGAACGAATATTCTAAAGGAAATGGAAGCCGCGCCGCAGTTGGCGCCGCGGCGCCGCGCGAACTTGCGGCGCCGGCCGCGCAATCGGCGCTAAGGCGCCGCCCCTTCGTCGAGCGGCAGGGTCTCGTTGTGTTCCGCCGCAGGCTGCGGGGACAGCCAGCGCTGGATGGTCTCGTTCAGCGCCTGCGCCTTGATCGGCTTGGCCAGGTAATCGTTCATGCCGGCGGCCAGGCATTTCTCGCGGTCGCCGATCATGGCGTTGGCGGTGAGGGCGACGACCGGCATGTCGAGTCCGCGCCGCCGCATTTCGCGTACGGCCTCGTAGCCGTCCATGACAGGCATCTGGCAATCCATGAACACGAGGTCGTAGGCGTTGCGCTCCAGCGCCGCCAGCGCCTGCCGGCCGTCGTTGGCCTCGTCGATCAGCGCATGGCCGAGCCGGCGCAGCATCGCCAGCACTACTTTCATGTTCACCGGATTGTCCTCGACGATGAGCAGGCGTATCTGCTTGTGCCGCGCCTCCGCCAGCGAGTGCTGGGTGACCAGGGCGCGCTGCTGCGCCGAGCGCGTGCTGCCGAGCACCGTCAGCAGGCAGTCGAGCAAGAGGCTGCGCTTGACCGGCTTCGTCAGATAGCCGGCGAAACCGATGCCGGCGAGACGGCTCGCTTCGCCGCGTTCGCCGGCCGAGGCGAGCAGCACCAGCGCCGTGCCGTCGAGCGCGACTTCGCCGCGCACCCATTTGCCGAGGGTCTCGCCGTCGATGCCGGGCATCAGCTTGTCCACCAGGGCCAGGCGGTAGGGGTCGCCGGCCGCTGCCGCCTCCTTCAGCAGGTCGAAGGCGCTGCCGGCATCCGCTGCCGTATCGGCGCGAAAGCCCCATTGGACGAGCTGCGTCTGCAGCATCTCGCGGTTGGGTTCGCGGTCGTCCACGACCAGCAGGCGCGTTCCGGCCAGTTGCGGCAGCAACTCGCGTCCCGGCAGGACTTCGTCCTGGGCGGCGTCGGTCTGCGGCTCCAGCGCCACGGTGAACCAGAATTCCGAACCGCTGCCGTGCCGGCTGCTGGCGCCGATGTCGCCGCCCATCAGTTGCACCAACTGGCGCGATATCGCCAGCCCCAGGCCGGTGCCGCCGAACCGGCGTGTCGTCGAGCCGTCGGCCTGCTCGAAGGGGTCGAAAATCCGCTGCAGGGCGTCGGCGCTGATGCCGATGCCGCTGTCGACGACGGCGAAGCGCAATTGCACCGATTCCGGCGCAGCGGCGACGCGGGCGATGCAGAGGTCGACCGTGCCGTTCTCGGTGAACTTGATGGCGTTGCCGACCAGATTGATCAGCACCTGGCGCAAGCGCCCCGGATCGCCGCGCAGTTGCAGCGGCACGTCGGGCGCGATGCGCCAGGTGAGTTCGAGCCGTTTCTCCGCGGCGCGCACGGCATAGAGATCGGCAAAGTCCTCGATCAGGGTCTGCAAGTTGAAGTCGATGCGCTCGATCACCAGCTTGCGCGCCTCGATCTTCGAGTAGTCGAGGATGTCGTTGACGATGGACAGCAAGGCCTCCGCGCTCGACTTGACGACGCGTGCGTATTCGCGCTGCTCGGGCGTGAGCGTGGTGTCGAGCAGCAGGTCGGTCATGCCGATGACGCCGTTCATCGGCGTGCGAATCTCGTGCGACATCATGGCCAGGAATTCGCTCTTGGCGCGATTCGCGGTTTCCGCCTGGTCGCGCGCCTGGATCAGTTCGCGTTCGATGGCGACGCGGGCGGTGACGTCGTGGAAGCTGAAGACGCGGCCGATGATCTGCTCTTGCAGGAACTGCGGCCGCGACTTGCGCTCGAAGCTGCGGCCGTCGGCGAGGTCGAGCATGTCGAAGGTCTCGCGGTCGCGGTCGGCGGCGATGTCGGCGAGGCGGCTGCGGTAGGCCGCGGCGTCGCTCAGTTGACCGGCCATGAAATCGACGACGCGCCGGTCGTCGCCGCTGAGCAGCAGGTCTTCCGGCAACTGCCACATTTCGGCGCAGCGGTGGTTCATGTTCACGATGCGGTTGGCGGGGTCGACGACGAGCAGGCCGTCGACGGTCGCTTCCAGCGTCGTCCGCAGCAGCGACGCCATGTGCGCCAGGTCGGCCACGGTCTGCTTTTCGCGGTGCGTGTCGTGGGCGCGCAGCGCCAGCCAGGCGCGGCCGTCGGCCTCGATGCGGCGAATGGAACGCGCCACCGTCAGCAGGCTGCCGTCGGCGCAAAGATAGAGGCTCTCGGCGTCGTCGAGTTCGCCGCTGCCGCCCTGGGCCACGTCTTGCCAGAAGAAGACATCGGCGAGCGCGCTTTCGATGTCGGAGACCTTGTGCGCCAGGAGTTCCTCGCGGCTGTAACCGAGGCGCTGGCAGGCGGAGCGGTTGGCGGCGACGATCGCCAGCGACGCCGGGTCGACGAGCAGCAGCATCTCGTCGGCGTGGTCGAGCAACAGGCTGGCGAAGGAAGGATCGGCGGCCATGGCGGTGCTCAAGCGGGTTTCGCCTGCTTGCCGGCGTCCGGATCGAAGTAGTAGCTGATGCGCTTGCGCGGACTCAGGTACTCGTAGATGGCCTTGGGCAGTTGCGCCGGGCGGATCGCCTGGCTGATGTTGATGTCGGGCTCGGCGTCGAGGTCGACGATGATGGCTTCGTTCTTCGGCACGTCCTCGTCGTAGATGATGACGCTGGGCTTGAGCGGCTTGGCGGCATTGATCGAAATGACGAGGCCGACGACGTCGTTGTTGAGGCGCACCACGGTTCCCGGCGGAAACACGCCGAGGCAGCGGATGAAGACTTGCAGCAGGCGCGGGTCGAACTTCGCGCGCTGCTGCGCGAACATCTGCGACAGGGCTTCGTGCGGCGTCAGCGCGACGGCCAGGTTGACCGGGTTGCACAGTTCGTCGTAGTGCTCGGCGATGGAGACGATGCGCGAGAGGAGGTCGATCGCCTCGCCCTTCAGGCGCAGCGGATAGCCGCTGCCGTCCTGCAGTTCGTGATGGCGGTAGATGATCGACTGCACCGCCGCCGGCAGGCCGACGCGCTTGGCGATATCGACGCCGTAGGCGCAGTGCATTTCGAGAAAGTCGCGTTCGGCCTTGGTCAGCGGATCGGTCTTGACCAGGATCTTGGTCGGAATCTCGGCCATGCCGATGTCGTGGAAGAGGCAGCCCATGCCGAGCAGGCCGACCTCGTCGCCGGAGAGCTTGAGTTCGCGGCCGATCATCATCGCCAGCACCGACACGTTCAGCGAATGCAGGTAGATGTCTTCGCCGCCCGGCTTCTCGCTCATGACCTGGATCGCGACTTCCGGGGCGGCGAGCAGTTCGTCCACCATCTTGCGCACCAGGGTTTCGCTCTGGCGTACGGTTTCCTTGGGCTGGGAGAAGATGTTCTTGCTGATGGCGCGGATGGTCGCCGCCGTGCCGGCGAAGGCCAACTGCACCTGGGCGATCTGCTGGCGCTGGACGTTGAGGCGCTCGACGCGCTGTTTCTTCGCCGCCACCGCGGCCTCGTGCGCGGCGGCCGTTTCGGCGGCCGCGGCTGCCGCTAGCGCCGCCGTCGGCAGCGTCTCGCCCGTGTGCGCGGCCGCGTCCGCTTCCGCGTGTTCCGCCGGCATCGCCGCGGCGTGCTCCGTTGTCGCCGCCAGCGTTTCCTCGGTCGCGGCCAGCGCCTGCGCTTGCGGCGTCGCGTGCGCGGCCGTCGCCTGCGGCTTGGCGTGCGCGGGCTTCGCCGCCAGCGGCTTGAGGTCGCTGCGCTCGGGATCCCAGCGCACCTTCTTCAGCCCGAGACTCTTGATGGCTTCGAGCTGGCTTTCGGACTTGATCTTGAAATTGTTGAAGCTGAAGGGGTGATGCATCCAGCCGACGTCGAGATAGACGTAGATGCCTATTTGGAGCTGGTCGGTGGCGATTACGTTGTCCTGCTCGGGCATGGTGGTCGTCGCCGGCTGGGCCGCTACGGGTTAGGACGCCGGAATTCTAAGCCAAATTCAGGGGCTTGGCCGACTTCGGGCGAAAGGCCTTGACCACGGCGGCGTCGGTCGCGACGAGCGGCCCGCCGATCAGTTCGATGCAATAGGGCACGGCGGCGAAGATGCCGGGAACGAGGGTCTTGCCGGCGCCGTCCTTGACGCCTTCGAGGGTTTCGCGGATCGACTTCGGCTGTCCCGGCAGATTGACGATCAGCGTGTTGCCGCGCGCTGTTTCGCGGATCGCACCGACCTGGCGCGAGAGGATGGCGGTGGGCACGAAGTGCAGCGAAATCTGCCGCATCTGCTCGCCGAAGCCGGGCATCAGCTTCGGCGCCACGGCCAGGGTCGCCTCCGGCGTGACGACGCGCGGCGCCGGCCCGGTGACGCCGGTGGTGAGGACGAGATGGCAGCCGACCGTATCGCACAGCTCGATCAGGGTGCGTTCGATGACCGGCCGCTCGTCGGGAATCAGCCGTTCCTCGGCGCGCCAGGGGCTGGTCAAGGCGGCGCCGAGCCAGTCGCGCAGGGCCGGGATGCCCTGGTCGGCGTAGGTGCCGGCCGCGGCGCGGTCGGAAATCGAAACCAGTCCGACGATCAGGGCTTCAGTCGTCGGCAGTTCCAGCGTCATCTGGGTCATGGCGATTTTCCTCAAGGCCGCGCAGCACGCGGAACAGTTCGCGGTAGGCGCGCGGCGGCTTGGTCAGTTCCTGTTCCTTCAGCGCATTGCGCCGCAACTGGCGCAGCCGCTGCAAGTCGGCGCGCGGATGCGCGCTGGCGATTTCGCCGAGCACGCTTTCGTCTTCGAGCAGCCGCGTGCGCAGACGTTCCAGCGCGTGCTGGCGCGCCGTGGCGGCGGCGGAAACGCCGTTGATCGCATCCAGCGCGGCGCGTATCGGCGCCGCATCGACGTCGCGCATGAGGCGGCCGATGTACTGCAACTGGCGCCGCCGCGCTTCGTGTTGCGTGAAGCGCTGGTAGTCGCGCACGGCGTCCAGCAGATCTTCGGGCAAGGCGACCTTCGCCAGGGACTCGCGGCCGAGGGCGACGAGTTCCGCGCCCAGGTCCTGCAAGGCTGTCATTTCGCGCTTCTTCTGCGACTTGCTGGGCTGATCGTAGGTTTCCACGGGTATGATTATAGCCTTCGCTTTCCCCTCCCTTCCCCATGTCCGGCCACGAATTCAGCTATACCCAGGAGCGCTTGCGCGAACTCGCCCAGGCGGTGATCGACCATGCGCGCAAGCTGGGCGCCAGCGCGTGCGAAACGGACGTCTCCGAGGGGCTGGGGCAGTCGGTGACCGTGCGCCGAGGCGAAGTCGAGACCATCGAGTACAACCGCGACAAGGGCATCGGCGTCACCGTCTATCTCGGCCAGCGCCGCGGCCACGCCTCGACTTCGGACTTTTCCCTCGACGCCTTGCGCGCCACCGTCGAAGCTGCGCTGTCGATCGCCCGCTTCACCGCCGAGGACAGCGCCGCCGGACTGCCCGATGCGCAGTTGCTGGCGCGCGAGACGCCGGATCTCGATCTCTTCCATCCCTGGCACCTGCCGGTGGAGGAGGCCATCGACTTGGCGCGCCGGTGCGAGCAGGCGGCCTTCGCCGTCAGTCCGCTGGTGACCAATACCGAAGGCGCCAGCGTGTCGGCCCAGCAATCGCAGTTCGCCTCGGCCAACAGCCTCGGCTTCATGGGCGGCTATGCCACGACGCGCCACTACCTGTCCTGTGCGCCCATCGTCGGCAAGGGCGACCACATGCAGCGCGACGACTGGTATTCGGGCCATCGCGATCCGGCCGACCTGGCCTCGGCCGAGGCCATCGGCGACTACGCGGCGCGGCGCGCGCTGTCGCGCCTCAAGGCGCGCAAGCTGAAGACGCGCGAGGTGCCGATCCTGCTCGAAGCGCCGCTGGCGGCCGGCCTGATCGCCAGCTTCGTCCATGCCGTCTCCGGCGGCTCGCTCTACCGCAAGTCGAGCTTCCTCGTCGATTCGCTCGGCAAGCCGGTATTTCCGTCCTGCGTCCGCATCGACGAGCTCGCGCATCTGAAGAAGGGCCTCGGGTCGAGCCCCTTCGACGACGACGGCGTGGCGACGCGGGATCGCTGCGTGATCGACGGCGGCGTGCTGCAGGGCTATTTCCTGTCCACCTATACCGCGCGCAAGCTCGGCATGGAAACCACCGGCAACGCCGGCGGCAGCCACAATCTGATCGTCGCGCCGGGCGCCCTCGATTTTCGCGGCCTGCTGAAGGAAATGGGCACGGGCCTGCTCGTCACCGAATTGCTCGGCCACGGCATCAACTACGTCACCGGCGACTATTCGCGCGGCGCCGCCGGCTATTGGGTCGAGGGCGGCGAGATCGCCTACCCGGTGCAGGAGATCACCGTCGCCGGCAATCTGCGCGACATGTTCCGCGGCATCGTCGCCATCGGCAACGACGTCGTCGTGCGCGGCGCGAAGCAGGTCGGCTCGATCCTGATCGAGCGCATGACGGTGGCAGGAAACTAGCCTCTCCCATTGCGGTTTACCGCAACGCCGTTGCCCGATTCGCTTGGTGTAGTATGCCCGGCACCCCCCGAGCATAAGGGGCGTTCGTAATCCAACTGGCGGCGCCCGGTCGCCAACATCAGGAGAAGACAATATGGAACGTCGCAAATTCCTCAAGAACGCCGGCATGGCCGGCATCCTGGCAGCCGGCGTCGCGCCGGCGGTGCACGCGCAGCAAGCCATCCGCTGGCGCCTGGCTTCGAGCTTCCCGAAGGCCCTCGACACCATCTTCGGTGCGGCCGACGTGTTTTCCAGGAAGGTCAAGGAAATGTCGGGTGGCAAGTTCGAGATTTCGGTGCATGCCGGCGGCGAGCTGATGCCGCCCTTCGGTGTCGTGGATGGCGTGCAGCAGGGCAACGTCGAGTGCGCCCATACCGCTCCCTATTACTTTTTCGGCAAGGACGACACCTTCGCCCTCAACTGCGCGATTCCCTTCGGCCTCAATTCGCGCCAGATGACGGCGTGGATGTACGAAGGCAACGGCCTCAAGCTGTTCCGCGAGTTCTACGCCAACTTCAACATCGTCAACATGCCGATGGGCAACACCGGCGCGCAGATGGGCGGCTGGTACCGCAAGGAAGTCAAGTCGCTGAAGGACATCAAGGGCATGAAGATGCGCATCGGCGGCTTCGGCGGCAAAGTGCTGTCGGCCATCGGCGGCGTGCCGCAGAACATTCCCGGCGGCGAGATCTATCAGGCCCTGGAGAAAGGCACCATCGACGCCACGGAATGGGTCGGCCCCTACGACGACCAGAAGCTCGGCTTCTACAAGGTGGCGAAGAACTACGTCTATCCGGCCTGGTGGGAAGGCGGCCCGGAACTGGAGCTGTACATCAACAGCAAGGCCTGGGCGTCCTTGTCGACCGAGCACAAGGCCATCGTCGAATGCGCCGCGGCGACGGCCCACAGCGACATGCAGGCCAAGTACGATGCCAAGAATCCGAAGGCATTGAAGGAACTCGTCGGTGCCGGCGTCAAGCTGCAGCGCATGCCGAAGGACGTAATGGAAGCGGCCTTCAAGGCGTCCCAGGATCTTTACGCCGATCTCTCGACCAAGAACCCGGCCTGGAAAAAGATCTACGCGGATTATTCCGACTTCCGCCGCGAGCAGAACCAGTGGTTCCGCTTCGCCGAAATGGGTTTCGACAGCTTCATGCAGGGACAGAAGCTCTAAGCCTGCGCACTGAAAGAAAAAACCCGCGGTTCGTCGCCGCGGGTTTTTTTGCGCCTGCCCTTCGGGCCGGCTATTTCTTCTTCTTCGACTCCTCGGCCATTTCGCGCATCAACGCCGCCGACGGATCTTCGTCTTCCTTCGGCTTTGCGGCTTCTCCGGCAGGTTCTCTTGCGGCTTCGGCGGCGGCCCCGCCGCCCTCCTTGGGGGCGTCTTCCTGCTGCGCCCCGTAGCCGCCCGGTTCCGCCTCAAGCTGGATCTGATCGAGATCGACCTTCGTCTCCTTGTCGAGGCCGCCGGTGACCATGGCCGGGAAGGCGATGACCAGGCCGATCATGATGACCTGGATGATGACGAAGGGCACGGCGCCCCAGTAGATCTGGCCGGTGGTGATGGGGGCGATTCTCTTTTTGGTCAGGCGGTCCTCGTACTCCTCGTGCGGCGCCACGCTGCGCAGGTAGAACAGCGCGAAGCCGAAGGGCGGGTGCATGAACGAGGTCTGCATGTTGACCGCCAGCACGACGCCGAACCAGACCAGATCGATGCCCAGCTTGTCGGCGACCGGCCCGATCAGCGGCACGACGATGAAGGCGAGTTCGAAAAAGTCGAGGAAGAAGGCGAGGAAGAACACCAGCAGGTTGACCACGATCAGGAAGCCGAGCTGGCCGCCGGGCAGGCCGGTCAGCAGGTGCTCGACCCATTTCTGGCCGTCGACGGCCTGGAAGCTCAGGCTGAACACGGTGGCGCCGAGCAGGATGAAAAGCACGAAGCTGGAAAGCTTCATGGTCGCCTCCATCGCCTGCTTCATCAGCTTCTGGCTCAGACGGCCGCGGCTGACGGCCATGATCAGGGCGCCCATGGCGCCCATGGCGCCGCCCTCGGTCGGCGTCGCGATGCCGAGGAAGATGGTGCCCAGCACCAGGAAAATCAGCGCCAGCGGCGGGATGAGGACGAAGGTGACGCGCTCGGCGATGCGCGACAGCAGCTTCAGCTTGAACGAGCGGTTGGCCACCGCCAACGCAAAGGCGACGCCGACGCCGACGCACATCGAGACGACGATGGTTTCGTCCAGCGGCGTTTCCGCCGGACGCGTCTTGGCGAAGGTGAGCGCGGCGCCGGTCGAGAGTGCGGTCAGGGCCAGCAGCGAACGCATGCCGGCGCTGCCGTCGTCCTCGCGGATGGTGCGCGCTTCCAGCGGCAGCGCCGGGACCAGGGTCGGATTGACCAGTCGCCGACGCTGCGGCCGAGCTGGTCGGCGATCACGATCAGCACCAGCGAGGGCGGGATGATCTGCGCCAATGTTCCGGATGCGGCGATCACGCCGCAGGCGATGCGGCGGTCGTAGCCGTAGCGCAGCATGATCGGCAGCGAGATCAGGCCCATCGAGATCACCGAGGCGGCGACGACGCCGGTGGTGGCGGCAAGCATGGCGCCGACCAGGATCACCGCATAGGCCAGGCCGCCGCGGATGGGGCCGAACAACTGGCCGATCGTATCGAGCAGGTCCTCGGCCATGCCCGAGCGCTCCAGGATCAGGCCCATGAAGGTGAAGAAGGGAATGGCGAGCAGGGTGTCGTTCTTCAGGATGCCGATCATGCGCAGCGGCAGCGCCGACAGCAGGGATTCCGGCAGCATGCCGAGATGGACGCCGAGGTAACCGAAGAAGAGGCCGCAGGCGGCGAGCGAGAAGGCCACCGAATAGCCCATCAGCAGGAAGACGATGAGGCCGGAGAACATCACCGGCGCCATGTTGGACTGGAGGAATTCGATCACTTGTTGCTCCCTTCTTTATTCTTGTCGTCGACCATATCCACCGCGTCCTCGACGCGATCGATCACCTCGGGAGCGACCTGGTGCTTGCGGATTTCCTCGGCCAGTTCCTCCTCGGCGGTCTTGGTCTGCACCGCGTGGGTCGGATCGGCGCAGAGGCCCTTGAGGTAGCCGAGGCGCTTGATCGCCTCGGACACTCCTTGCAGGCCGAGCAGGGCGAAGCCGGCGGGGATCAGCGCATAGACCGGCCAGCGCGGCAGGCCGCCGGCGTTTTCCGACATCTCGTTGTGCACGTAGGCATTCACGACCAGCGGCCAGACCTGGCTGATCACCGAGTAGACGAAGGGCATCAGGAAGAACAGGATGCCGAAGATATCGACCTTGATCTGGGTGCGCTTCGAGAAATGGCCAAGGACGACGTCGATCTTGACGTGACCCTGGCGCAGCATGGTGTAGCCGGAACCGAGCAGGAAAATGCCGGCGAACAGGTACCACTGGATTTCCAGAAAGGCGTTCGAACTCGTGTCGAATGCCTTGCGCACCATCGCGTTGATGGCGCTGATGACCACCGCGGCGAGCACGAGCCAGATCACCGAGCGACCGACGCGTTCGTTCAGGGCGTCGATCAGCGCCGACAGTTTGAGCAGGGGTTGCATGCGTTTGTCTCCTCCGGGTACGGCCGCTGCGGTTAGAATTCCCAGCCGGCCTTTCTTGGCGTGCCCCGCCGGGCGCCGTCTGGCGGCTGGCTAAGCTTAATGCGGTTTGGCTTCTTTTCGTAGACGGTTGTGGAAAACCACAATGCCGCCGACCCACGACACTCATGACCTCGACCCGATTCTGCATCGTCCGCCACGGCGAAACCGACTGGAATGCCGAGAAGCGTCTCCAGGGCCAGATCGACATCCCGCTGAATGCCGCCGGCCGTGCCCAGGCTGCGGCCACCGCCGCCGGCCTGGCCGGGCGGCGCTTCGACGCGCTCTACAGCAGCGACCTCGCCCGCACCTGGCAGACCGCCGAGCCGATCGGCGCCGCGCTCGGCCTGCCCGTGCGCGCGGCGCCCGCGCTGCGCGAGCGCCACTTCGGCAAAATGCAGGGCCTCACCGGCGACGAGGCGCGCGGACAGTTTCCCGCCTTGCATGCCGCGCACACGGCGCGCGATCCCGACTACGATCTCGACGGCGGCGAATCGCTGCGGCGTTTCGCGGCGCGCGTGACGGCGGCGTTGCTGGAACTCGCGAGCGCCCACGCCGGACAGACCCTGCTGTTGGTCGCCCATGGCGGCGTGCTCGACATCGCCTACCGCCTTGCCACCGGGCGCGACCTGGCCGGGCCGCGCGATTTCCCGATCCCGAATGCCGGACTCAACTGGCTCGAATACCGTGCCGGCGCCTGGCGGCTGCTGACCTGGGGCGAAAAGGCGCATCTGGATGCGACGCTGGACGAGGTGACCGCCTAGGGTAATTGGACGCGCTGACGGCCTAGGGTAAAATCCGCCCTTGACCATTCCGAACGAATTCCCCCAATGTTCCAGGCTCAGCTAAGGCGCGAGGCGCATTAGCTTTCTCTGAAGCGTTTTTTGGAGCAAAAAATGTTTTCGAAGCAGAACACTCTCGCCAAGACCGATGCCGAACTTTTTGCCGCCATTCAAGCGGAGAACCGTCGTCAGGAAGACCATATCGAACTGATCGCCTCCGAGAACTACGTCTCGTGCGCGGTGCTGGAAGCCCAGGGTTCGCAGCTCACCAACAAGTACGCCGAGGGCTACCCCGGCAAGCGCTATTACGGCGGCTGCGAGCATGTCGACGTCGCCGAACAGCTCGCCATCGACCGCGCCAAGAAGCTCTTCGGCGCCGATGCCGCCAACGTCCAGCCGAACTCGGGTTCGCAGGCCAACCAGGCCGTGTTCCTGGCTTTCCTCAAGCCCGGCGACACCATACTCGGCATGAATCTGGCGATGGGCGGCCACCTGACCCACGGCTCCGCGGTGAACATGTCCGGCAAGTGGTTCAACGTCGTGCCCTACGGCCTCGACGAGAAGGAGGACATCGACTACGTCGCGCTGGATGTCCGGCAAGTGGTTCAACGTCGTGCCCTACGGCCTCGACGAGAAGGAGGACATCGACTACGTCGCGCTGGAGACGCTGGCGCGCGAACATAAGCCCAAGCTCATCATCGCCGGCGCCTCGGCCTTCGCCCTGAAGATCGACTTCGAACGCTTCGCCCGCATCGCCAAGGAAGTCGGCGCGATTTTCATGGTGGACATGGCGCACTATGCCGGTCTCGTCGCCGCCGGCTTCTATCCGAACCCGGTGCCGCACGCCGACGTCGTCACCTCGACCACGCACAAGACCCTGCGCGGCCCGCGCGGCGGCCTGATCCTGATGCGCGCCGAGCACGAGAAGGCCATCAATTCGGCGATCTTCCCCGGCCTCCAGGGCGGCCCGCTGATGCACGTCATCGCCGCCAAGGCGGTCGCCTTCAAGGAGGCGATGAGCCACGACTTCCGCAACTACCAGGAACAGGTGATCGAGAACGCCCAGGTCATGGCCAAGGTGCTGAAGAACCGCGGCCTGCGCATCGTCTCCGGGCGTACCGAGTCGCACGTCTTCCTCGTCGACCTGCGCGCCAAGAACATTACCGGCAAGGACGCCGAGGCGGCGCTTGGACGCGCGCACATCACGGTGAACAAGAACTCCATCCCCAACGATCCGCAGAAGCCTTTCGTCACCAGCGGCGTGCGCATCGGCACGCCGGCAATGACGACCCGCGGCTTTACCGAGATCGAGGCCGAGAAGGTCGCGAACCTGATCGCCGACGTGCTCGACGCGCCGACCGACGAAGCGGTGCTCGACAAGGTACGCGGCAAGGTCGCGGAGCTGTGCAAGAAGTTTCCGGTTTATGGCGCCTAGGAGCGAGCCGTGAAGTGCCCCTACTGCGCGGACCCCAACACGCAAGTAGTGGACACGCGCGAGAACGAGGACGGCGACACCGTACGTCGCCGCCGTCGTTGCCTTACCTGCGACAAGCGCTTCACCACCTACGAGCGCGTCGAACTGCAACTGCCGCTGGTGGTGAAGAAGAACGGCAGCCGCACCGAGTACGACCGCGACAAGCTCAAATCCAGCATGATGCTGGCCTTGCGCAAGCGGCCGGTGACCACCGAAAGCCTCGATGCCGCCATCGACCGCATCGAGGAAAAGCTGGTGCAACTGGCCGAACGCGAAGTCGCCTCCGACCGCATCGGCGAACTGGTGATCCGCGAGTTGAAGAAGCTCGACAAGGTCGCCTACATCCGCTTCGCCTCGGTCTATCGCAACTTCGAGGATCTCGACGAGTTCTCGGACGCGATCCGCGAAGTCAAGAAACCCAAGGTCCGCCGTCCGCGGACGGCCTGATTCGGCCTTGCCCTTCTCCGCCGCCGACCACGCATTCATGGCCCATGCGCTGCGGCTGGCGGCGCAGGGGCTCAATACGACCGCCCCCAATCCGCGCGTCGGCTGCGTCGTCGTGCGCGACGGCAAGCTTGTCGGCGAAGGCTGGCATGCGAAAGCGGGCGAGCCGCACGCCGAGGTGCATGCCTTGCGCGCCGCCGGCGACTTGGCGCGCGGCGCCACGGCCTACGTCACGCTCGAACCCTGTTCCCACTTTGGCCGCACGCCGCCCTGCGCCGACGCCCTGATCGCCGCCGGCGTCGTGCGCGTCGTCGCGGCGATGGCGGACCCGAATCCCTTGGTGGCCGGCCAGGGCATGGCGAAACTGGCGAGCGCCGGCATCGAGACGGCGGTCGGCCTGCTGGCGACCGAAGCGCGCGAACTCAACCTCGGTTTCGTGTCCCGCATGACGCGCGGCCGGCCCTGGGTGCGGCTGAAGGCGGCGATCAGCCTCGACGGCAGGACGGCGCTCAACAACGGCGTCTCGCAATGGATCACCGGCCCGGAGGCGCGCAGCGACGGCCACGCCTGGCGCGCGCGGTCCTGCGCGCTGCTGACGGGCATCGGCACGGTGCGCGACGACGATCCGCAGCTCACCGTGCGCGCGGTGGCGACGACACGCCAGCCCTTGCGCGTGGTCGTCGACGGCTGGCTCGAACTGCGGCCGACCGCGCGCGTGGTCGAAGGCGGCAACACCCTGGTGTTCACCGCGGTCGACGATGCGGAGCGGGCAGCGGCGCTGCGGGCACAAGGCGCCGACGTGATCTGCCTGCCCGACGGCACCGGTAAGGTCGATCTGCCCGGCATGTTCGGCGAACTCGGCCGGCGCGGCGTGAACGAGGTGCTGGTCGAAGCCGGGGCGCGACTCAACGGCGCCCTGATCCGGACCGGCTGCGTCGACGAGCTTTTGCTCTACCAGGCGCCGATCCTGATCGGCGATCCGGCGCGCGGCCTCGCCGTGTTGCCGGAACTGACGGACCTCACCGGCCGGCGCGAACTGGAGATCGTCGACAGCCGCCGCATCGGTTGCGACATGCGCTTGCTGGCGCGCTTCAAGTAAGGCGCTGCTCCGCGCGGAGCCTCTCAGGCTGATTTACCGTCTTCGCCGATCAACAAGCGCGTGTCGGCTAGGTAGGTGTGAGACGGAATCTCCAGATTCGTCGGCGCTGGCATGTTCTTGAAAACGCGTCCGGCGAGATCGAACTGCGACCCGTGGCAGGGGCAAAAGAAACCGCCCGGCCAGTCGGCGGGCATGCCTTGTGCGGCCCCTGGCCGGAACTTCTCGGTCGGCGAGCAGCCGAGATGGGTGCAGATGCCTACGGCCACCATGATCTCCGGTTTGATGGAGCGGCACTCGTTGGCGGCGTAGTCCGGTTGTTGCGGACGCGTCGATCCGGGGTCGGCCAGATGAGGCTCGGCCTGCTTGAGCGCGGCGAGCATCGCCGGCGTCCGATGTACGATCCAGACGGGTTTGCCGCGCCATTCGACAGTCATGATCTGGCCCGGCAAGAGTTTGGAGATATCCGCCTCCACGGGAGCGCCAGCGGCCTTGGCCCGTTCCGACCGCGCCGGCAGCGCCGGTGGCGAGCAGGAGCTGACGGCGCTTGGGGTTCATCGGTGCGCCTGGGCAGCATGTGCAGCTAGTGTTCATGAGGCTACTTTCTTATGGTGATGATTGACGGGCCGGGCCGCTCGCCGCGGCGCCGGCACCTTGTACGGCTCTAGCCGCCTGCACGGGCTAGATTCCAAGTCAGTGGCTGCTGGGAACTTGATTGGACGCGGCCCCATTCTTCAACTCGGTGGCAGCGCGCTGTTTGACAAAATAGACGATGTACACCGCCATCGCCACGCAGAAGAAAATGGTGAATAGGCTAAGCAGGCCAATGTCTGAAGTGAGCAATAGATTCCATGCCATGATTTTTCTCCGATTAACGGCGAACAGGATGCCGGGATTGCCCCTGTCGTCTGTGTAGAACGCAAGACATGTGCCCAATCAGGCGCTTAGCCGTATCTGGACGGCAATGCGCTGTTTTAATGGGACATTTATCCTATTACCGACGGGACGTGTGACCTGTTTGAGTTTGCCATCTGCCACTATTGGCATACATGGACGTCTCGGTTCGCGATAGGAGCGTTATCGGGTTGCCTGGCTTGTTGTCGGCTTGCGTGGCAGTGGCACTGCTGCCATTATGGCAGTAATTCCTTTCTACTGTGCCGGACTTCGCTCATGAGCTCTGCCCGTCTCCCTGAATTGGCGTCCTTTATCGATTCCCAGCCGGAACCGCACATTCTTTGCGATCGCGAGTATCGGGTCTTGGCCGCCAATGCGGCTTACCGGCGCAGTGTCGGCGAAAACCAGGTCTTCGTCGGGCGCACCTGTTTTGATATTTCGCATCGCTTTACGGCACCCTGCGACCAAGCTGGCGAAACCTGCCCGTTGAAGCAAACCCTTCGCTCCGGACAGCGGGAGCGCGTATTGCACCTCCATCAGACATCGAATGGCGAGGCCTACGTCAATATCGAACTCTCGCCGATACGCGATGGCGAAGGAAACATCGGCTACTTCATCGAGAAGATGGAGCCTGTCGCCGTGGCGCGGGGGCTTTCGCATGCACAAGGTCTGGTTGGACGGGCGGCGGCGTTCCAGCGCATGCTGGGAATGGTCGCGCGGGCGGCTCCCTCCGAGGCCTCTGTGCTGCTCCTGGGAGAGTCCGGTACCGGCAAGGAACTCGTGGCGAAGGCGATTCACGATGCCAGCCGCAGGTCCGAGAAGCCGTTTGTGGCAGTGGACTGTTCTGGACTCACCGAAACGCTATTCGAGAGCGAACTTTTCGGTCACGAACGTGGTGCCTTTACCGGCGCTGTATCCCGTGCGGTTGGCTTGGTAGAGGCGGCCGGCGGCGGCACCCTGTTCCTCGACGAGGTCGGCGATATTCCGTTGCTCATCCAGGTCAAACTGCTGCGCTTGCTGGAAACCGGCATGTACCGGCGCGTCGGCTCTGCGGAGCCGCGCCAGGCCGATATCCGGCTGGTTTCGGCAACCCATCGCGATCTGCGCGCCATGGTGGAAAGCGGCAGGTTCCGCCAGGATCTCTACTTCCGGCTCAATACCTTCCCCATCGAGTTGCCGGCGCTGCGCGAACGATCAGCCGACATTCCCTTGCTCGCCGATTCCCTTCTGGCGCGCGTTGCGGCAGGGCGCAACCTCCAGCTTGCCGAAGACGCCATGGAGATGCTGTGTCGCTACGACTATCCGGGCAACGTGCGCGAACTGCGCAATATCCTGGAGCGGGCCAGCCTGCTTTGCGACGGCGAGACGATTCAGACTCCCCACCTGCCCGAAGAGGTGCGTGGCGGCCGGGCGAAACAGGCGGCCACCGTGCCGGCCAGTCTGAAGGAGTTGGAACGCCAGACCCTGGGTATCCGGCTCGCCCACCATCGCGGCAGCCGCAAGGCGCTGGCGCTGGAATTGGGCATCAGCGAACGGACGCTCTACCGGCGCTTGAAAAAGCTGGAGTCGTGACTGCCACTATGGCGTGGCTGCTGCCATGATGGCAGTGTATTTGAGGTTTCCTGCGGCGGCGCCTGCGCTACGGCGCGGCACGGTTGCCGATTAAATCCTGCAAGCTGAAGACCTTAGCGCTTCCACGGCGGAGGTGGCGCGGCAATTGCCTTGTCCACCGATGGAAGCGACGCCATCGCGGCTGCCGGGATCGGACACAGTCTCCCCTTTCCGCAACATGCTGTGCCGGTGCACCGATGCACGGCGCTTCCGCTTTCACCGGCGTTTCGTCGTCCTTGAGTGCCCGGGGCGGCAAACGAGATTCTTACCTTCCCGACGGAGATCAGCGATGGCTATTCAGCCGCAAAGGAGCGACACCATGAACAAGGTCAAGGCAATTTTCTTCCTGCCCATTCTGATTGCCTTCACCATCGGCAGTCTGCCGATACTGCTACCGCTGTCCGTATACCGTTGGGCGACAGGTGCCCGACCACTGTCTGGAGGTTAGATCGCCTCGGCGAACAACGAACCTATCGCACCGTCCCGCATACCGCGCAGCCGGCGTCGCGCGGCACGCTGATCGAGCGCCATTCCATGCCGAGGCCGTCGAGCAGCAGCAAGCGGCCGGCGAGGGTTTCGCCGCAGCCGATCAGCACTTTCAAGGCTTCCGCCGCCTGCACGGTGCCGACGATGCCGGTCAGCGGCGCGAAGACGCCCATGACGGCGCAGCGCATTTCCTCGACGTCCTGGCTTTCGGGAAACAGGCAGTGGTAGCAGGGCGCGGCCGGATTGCGCTTGTCGAAGACGGCGATCTGGCCGTCGAAGCGAATCGCGGCGCCCGACACCAGCGGCACCTTGTGCTTGACGCAGGCGCGGTTGACGGCATGGCGCGTGGCGAAGTTGTCGCAGCAATCGAGGACGACGTCGGCCTGGGCGACTTCGGCGTCCAGCCGCGCGCCCTCCAGCCGTTCGGTGATGGCGACGACGCGGCACTCGGGGTTGATGCCGGCCAGCGTGCGTGCGCCCGACTCGGCCTTCGGCCAGCCGAGGGCGGCGGTGGAGTGCAGGATCTGGCGTTGCAAGTTGGTGAGATCGACGCGGTCGCCGTCGGCGATGACCAGGGTGCCGATGCCGGCCGAGGCCAGGTAATAGGCGGCCGGCGAACCGAGACCGCCGGCGCCGATGACGAGGACGCGCGCCGCCAGCAGCTTCTCCTGGCCTTCGATGCCGATCTCGGGCAGCAGGATGTGCCGGCTGTAGCGGAGGAGTTGTCCGTCGTTCATCGGGACGATCGCTCAACAGCAGGACAAGGGACACAAACTTTATCGAGCGCAGCGAGCAAACATAGTCCCCCGCCCTGGGGCGGGGGCTGGGGGTGGGGGGCCGTCTTAACGTCGTCAAGGATCAAGATGCTGTGCATCTTGATCCTTAACGATCTTGCCGCAGTTCCGGCGGCGTGTCGTCGTGGTCGCCGTGGGGATGATGTTCCCAGGCCTTGGAATAGGTTTCGTTGTACTTCTTCAGTAGCCGCTCCGGCTGGCGCATGTTGCGCAACTGCGTTTCCTCGCAGAAAGCGACGAGGGCGCGGATCAGTTTGCAGTAGAGGGTGTTTTCGAGATGGAAGCCCTGGGCGATGAGTGCGCTTTCGATGCCTTCCATCGTGTGTTCGGTGACGTCGTACCATACCGACAGGCTGTTCGGCAGCAGGCCGTCGGCAACTTCGATGTGGCCGAGGTTTTCGAGGACGAGGCGCCCTTGCTCGACCTGTCCGGGACGCAGCTTGTTGAAGCGGATTTCGCGATGCTTGCGCATCCCGGCCTGCGGCGCGAACGGCTGGGCGCGGTGCAAGCCCCGTTCCTTGTCTCGCATCAGCCGGGCGTGCTCGACATCCATAGCGTCCTTTACTTCTTGATGATCTGCCAGGCCTTGAGCAGATTCATGGCCTGGCCGAGCTGGTAGTCGTTCTTGGTCGCGAATTCGAACGGCGCCGCCTTCGGCGCGTCTTCGCCTTCGTCTTTCGCCCCCTTGGCCTTGCCGTTCTTGACGTGCGGCTTGGCGGCGGGCTTCTCGCCGGCAGCCGGCGGCTGCTCCTTGTCGTTGTCGAGATGGCGGTCGAGATCGGCCTCGCGGATGCGCTCGCGCGTGTCGCCGTTGGCCGTTTCCTCGACGGCGACGTCGGGGACGATGCCCTTGGCCTGGATCGAGCGGCCGTTCGGCGTGTAGTAGCGCGCCGTGGTCAGCTTGATGGCGGTGCTGTTCGACAGCGGCAGGATGGTCGGCACCGAGCCCTTGCCGAAGGTCTGCGTGCCCATGACGATGGCGCGCTTGTGGTCTTGCAGGGCGCCGGCGACGATTTCGGAAGCCGAGGCCGAGCCGCCGTTGACCAGGACCACCAGCGGTATCGTCTTCACGGCCGGCGGCAGGTTCTTGAGCAAGTCGTCCTTTTGTCCGCGCAGATAGTCTTCGGTGCTGGCGATGTACTTGCGCTTGGCGTCTTCGGTACGGCCGTCGGTGGAAACGACCAGGGTCTTCGGCGGCAGGAAGGCGGCGGAGACGCCGATGGCGCTGTGCAGCAGGCCGCCCGGATCGTTGCGCAGATCGAGGACCAGGCCCTTGAGTTCCTCGGGCGCGGTTTCGGCTTTCGCGTCAGTCTTCGCCGCCGCCTTGTCCTTGGGCTTGTCGGCCTTGGTGTCCGCCGCGGGATGGAACAGCTTGTCGAGATGCCGCGCGACGTCGGCGACGGTCTCTTCCTGGAACTGGGTGATGCGCAGGTAGCCGTAGCCCGGCTCGATCATTTTCGACTTGACGCTCTGCACCTTGATCTTGTCGCGCACGATGACGATTTCGAGCGGTTGCGCCTCGCCCTTGCGCACGACGGTGAGCTTGATCGACGTCTTCACCTTGCCGCGCATGCGCTTGACGGCGTCGTTGAGCGTCATGCCCTTCACCGGCGTTTCGTCGAGCTTGATGATGAGGTCGCCGGCCTTGATGCCGGCGCGGTGGGCCGGCGTGTCCTCGATCGGCGCCACGACCTTGACGAAGCCGTCTTCCATGCCGACTTCGATGCCGAGGCCGCCGAACTCGCCCTGGGTGCTGACCTGCAGATCCTTGAAGGCGTCGGCGTCGAGATAGGCCGAATGCGGATCGAGATTGGACAACATGCCGGAGATGGCATGGGTGATCAGTTTCTTGTCCTCGATCGGCTCGACGTAGCCCTGCTTGATGGCGTTGAAGACGTCGGCGAAGGAACGCAGTTCCTCCACCGGCAGCGGCGTCTGCCCGTCCTTCTGGGCGCTGGCGGAGAAGTTGAGGCTGACCAGGATGCCGGCGACGAGGCCGATGAAGACGAGGCCGGCTTTTTCGAATTTGCTGCGCATGGAATCTCCCCGGGGTGGGGCGGCTATCTGAGATTGGCCCACATCAAGGGATCGAAGGCCTGACCTTGGTGCCGGAGTTCAAAGTATAAACCCGATTCCGGGTTGCCACCGCTGTTGCCGGCGGTGGCGATGACGTCGCCGCTCTTGACGCCGGCACCCGGCTGCAGCAGCAGCGATTCGTTGTTGCCATAGACCGAAAGGAAGCCGTCGCCGTGGTCGACGATCATCAAGTTGCCGAAGCCGCGCAGCCAGTCGGCGAAGACGACGCTGCCGGGGGCGATGGCCCGGATTTCGGCGCCCTCGGCGGCGCGGATGAAGAGGCCCTTCCAGGTGGCGCCGCCCTCGGCGCGCCGCGCGCCGAAGCGGCCGGCGATCTCGCCTTTCACCGGCAGGCGCAGCTTGCCCTTCAGGGCCGCGAAAGCGCCGCCGGCCAGGGCCGGATCGGGTGTGCGTTCGTTCTTCAGCGCGGGCCTGGCGCCGGCCTGTGGCGGCTTGGCTTGCGGACGGGCGGCGGCGAGCTTGGCTAGCGCCGCGATCAGCTTGCCCAAGCGCTGCTCGTCGCGGCGCAAGGTGTCGATTTCGCGCCGCTGCGCCTTGATGCGGTCGGCCACCTTGGCCAGCATCGCCTGGCGCTGCTGGCGCTGGGCGAGCAGCGCGCTTTTCTCCTGTTGCTGCTGCTTTTCGATGGCGGCAAGCTGTTCGCTCTTCTCGCGCGCCGCCGCGGCGAGGCGCTTCTTCTCGGCGGCGGCGACGCGCAGGCCGTCGATGAGCTCGGCCTTGGCCTTCGAGAGCAGGGTCAGGAAATGGTAGTCGCGCGCCGTCTGGTTCGGGTCGCGGCCGGCGATCAGCAGTTGCAGCGCGTCGGCGTCGCCGCGCACATAGTGGCGGAACATCAGGCGCGAGAGCTGATGCTGCTGGGTCTCGGTCTGCTGCATCAGGCGCTGGGTCTGCCGTTCGAGCGCCACGAGCTCGGCCTGGACCGCAGCGCGCTCGACGCCGAGCTCATGCAGGCGGCGGTTGGCGGCGGAGATGGTGGTCTCGGTCGCGCGCAACTGGTCGGCGGCGTAGGCCTTGGATTCCTCGCTCTTGGCGAGGTCGTGCGTCAGGGCCTCGATGCGGCCCTTCAGTTCTCGAAGCTCGGCCTTCTTTTCCGCGACGGGAGCGGCCGCCAGGTGAAAAGACAGACATGCCAGGAACACTCCCACCGCGGAGGGCACAGAGAACTTCTTCTTGCCGCCGTCTTCCTCTGCGATCTCCGTGTCCTCGGCGGTGAAAATCAAGCCTTCGCTTTCCCCTGATTGGCAACCGCTTCCATCGCCTTCTGGATCGCCGCGGCGTCGCCGAGGTAGTAGTGCCGGATCGGCTTGAGCTCGGCGTCGAGCTCGTACACCAGCGGCTGCGCGGTCGGAATGTTGAGTTCGACGATGTCGTCGTCGGAGACGTTGTCGAGATACTTGATCAGGGCGCGCAGGCTGTTGCCGTGGGCGGCGATGACGACGCGCTTGCCGGTCTTGACGGTCGGCGCGATGGTCTCCAGCCAGTAGGGCAGGAAGCGGGCGACGGTGTCCTTCAGGCATTCGGTGCGCGGGAACTCGCCCGGCGCCATACCGGCGTAGCGCGGATCGTTCTCCTCGATGCGCGGATCGCCTTCCGGAAGCGGCGGCGGCGGCGTGTCGTAGGCGCGGCGCCAGATCTTGACCTGGGCGTCGCCGTACTTGGCGGCGGTTTCGGCCTTGTTGAGCCCTTGCAGCGCGCCGTAGTGGCGCTCGTTGAGACGCCAGGAATGCTCGACCGGAATCCAGAGCTGGTCGAGTTCTTCGAGGACGACGTTGAGCGTCTTGTTAGCGCGTTTCAGCACCGAGGTGTAGGCGACGTCGAAGGCATAGCCTTCCTTTTTCAGCAAGCGGCCGGCGGCGACCGCTTCGGCCATGCCTTTTTCGGTGAGGCCGACGTCGGTCCAGCCGGTAAAGCGGTTTTCCTGGTTCCAGGTGGATTCGCCGTGGCGAAGAAGCACGATCTTGTACATGGATGGAGGGCTCGGCAAAGATAAAAATCGACGCGCGAATAATAAGTCCGATCGATACGGAAAGGCAGAAAAGTAGTAATCTATAATATTCCGAATTGCATCTGCGGAGCCCGCATGAACAGCCCGATCGTGGATTTGATCGACCACAAGGAACACATCGAGACCGCCGCGCGCGCCTTGAAGGCGATATCGCATCCGCTGCGCCTGAAAATCCTCTGTGTCGTCGGCGGCCAGGAGGTGTGCGTGCAGGACATCGTCGAAGCGGTCGGCACGTCGCAAAGCAATATATCCCAGCACCTCGCCATTCTGCGCGATAAGGGGGTGCTGCAAACGCGCAAGGATGCCAATCGGGTTTTTTACCGGGTGGCGGACAAGCGCACCCTGCAACTGGTCGCGCTGATGCGCGAGGTTTTTTGCGGCGTTCCGATGTCGCGATCTTGAAAGGAAGAGTCAGTCCATGGAGTTTCTTGAGCAGAATCTGATTTGGGTCGTCCTCGCCGCCGTCAGCGGCGGCATGTTGATTTTCATGACGGCGGTCGGCACGGCGGGCGGCGTGTCGGTGACGGAAGCGACGCTGCTCATCAATCGCGAAGACGCGCTGGTGCTCGACGTGCGCGAAACCGGCGAGTGGTCGGCCGGGCACATCCCCGCTGCGCGGCATATCGCCGTCGGCCAGATCGAAAAGCGCCTGTCCGAAATCGACAAGTACAAGGAAAAGCCAGTCATCGTTTGCTGCGCCAGCGGCAACCGTTCGTCGTCGGCCGCCGCTGCGCTGCGCAAGGCCGGTTTCCAGAAGGTGTTCAACCTGTCCGGCGGCATCGGCGCCTGGAAGGAAGCCGGACTTCCCCTCACCACCAAGCATTGATAACGCCATGGCCAAAGTCCTCATGTATGCCACCGCGGTCTGCCCCTATTGCGTCCGCGCCGAACAACTGTTGCGCCGCAAGGGCGTGACGGAGATTGAAAAGGTCCGCGTGGACCTCGAACCGCAACGCCGCGAGGAGATGCTGGCGCGCTCGAACGGCATGCGCACGGTGCCGCAGATATTCATCGGCGATACCCACGTCGGCGGCTGCGACGACCTACACGAACTGGAGCATGCGGGCAAGCTCGATGGGCTGCTGGCCGCCTGATAGAATGCCGCTCCGTTATCCAACCACCGACCCGACATCATGAGCGACGAACAACAGGCGCCCGTTTTCAGCATCGAGAAGCTTTACGTCAAGGATCTTTCCCTTGAAGTCCCCAACGCCCCGCAGTGCTTTTTCGAACAGGAAGCGCCCGCAGTCGAGATCCAGTTGCAGACCGGCGGCCAGGCCGTCGGCGAAGGCCTCTTCGACGTCGTGCTGACGGTGACCGTTGCCGCCAAGGTCGGCGAGAAGACCCTGTTCCTGGTCGAAGCCGCCCAGGCCGGCCTGTTCCAGATCCGCAACGTGCCGGAAGAGGAACTCGAACCCATCGTCGCCGTGGCCTGCCCCAACATCCTGTTCCCGTATGCGCGCGAAGCCGTCTCCGATGCGGTCAATCGCGCCGGCTTCCCGCCGGTGCTGCTGGCGCCGGTGAATTTCGAAAACCTCTATCGCCAGCGCCTGGAGCAGCAGGCCCAGTCCGGCGCGGCGCGCGAAGTGCCGATCCAGTAATGCGCCGTTTTGCCGCCATCGTCCTCGCCTGCCTGCTCGCGCCGGCGGCCTGGGCGCTGGATTACCTGTCGGTGGCCGAGGCCGCCCCGATGTACGACGCGCCGTCGCAGAAGGCGCGCCCCCTGTTCGCCATTGCCGCCGGCACTCCGGTCGAGGCCGTCGTGACGCTCGACGCCTGGGTCAAGGTGCGCGACGCCAAGGGCGATCTGGCCTGGGTCGAGAAGCGCTTCCTCAGCCAGAAGCGCACCGTCATCGTCAAGGTCGAGCTGGCCGAGGTGCGCGTCCAGGCCGACGAGAAGTCGGGGACGGTCTTCAAGGCGGCGAAGGACGTCGTGCTCGAATGGCTGGAGCCGGGCCCGCTCGGCTGGGCGCGCGTCAAACATCGCGACGGTCAGGCCGGCTTCATCAAGGCAACCCAGGTCTGGGGCCTGTGAAGTTAGCGATCCTCGGCGCCGGCGCCTGGGGTAGTGCCCTTGCGCTGGCGTTTGCGCCGCGTCACGCCGTCGCGCTCTGGACCTTCGAAGCCGACCACGCCGCGGCCATGAAGGCCGACCGCGAAAACAAACTCTTTCTGCCCGGCCATGCGTTTCCCGCTTCGATGGCGGTGAGCGCCGATATCGCAGCCTGTTTGCAGGATGCCGCCTTCGCCGTGATCGCGACGCCGGTCGCCGGCCTGCGGCCGACGCTCGAAGCGCTGGCGCGCCACGCCCCCGGCCTGCCCTTCGTCTGGGTCTGCAAGGGCCTGGAGGCGAAGACCGGCCTGCTGCCGCATCAAGTGGTCGGTGCCGTCCAGCCCAATGCCAATTGCGGCGTGCTCACCGGCCCCAGCTTCGCCGAAGAAGTGGCGCGCGGCCAGCCGACCGCAATTACCCTGGCCGCGCGCGACGCCGCCTTCGCCCGCACCTGGGCCGAGGAACTGCACGCGCCGCGGCTGCGCATCTATGCCGGCGATGACGTCGTCGGCGCCGAAGTCGGCGGTGCCGTCAAGAACGTGCTGGCCATCGCCACCGGCATTTGCGACGGCCTCGGCCTCGGCCTTAACGCCCGTGCCGCCCTGCTGACGCGCGGGCTCGCGGAAATCACGCGCTTCGGCGTCGCGCTCGGCGCCAAGCGCGACACCTTCATGGGGCTCACCGGGCTCGGCGACCTGATCCTCACCTGCACCGGCGATCTCTCGCGCAACCGCCGCGTCGGCCTCGCCCTGGCCGCCGGCAAGGCGCTCGACGCCATCACGCGCGAGCTCGGCCACGTCGCCGAAGGCGTGCCGACCGCGCGCGAAGTCGCGCACCGCGCCGCCGGCCTTGGCATCGACATGCCCATCACGGCGGCCGTCTGCGACATCCTCGAAGGCCGCATCGGCCCGGCCCAGGTCGTCGACCGGCTGATGAACCGCGATCAGAAGGCCGAATGAATCAACGGCCGCCGGCGAATCCGCACTGGCGCCAGGCTTCGTAGACCGTCACCGCCACCGCATTCGACAAATTGACGCTGCGGTTGCCCGGCACCATCGGCAGGCGGATGCGCCGCTCCGCCGGAAAGCCCGCCAGCAGTTCTTCCGGCAGCCCCCGGCTTTCCGGCCCGAAAACGAAGGCGTCGCCGGCTTGATAGCCGGGGTCGTCATGACGCCGGCTGCCCTTGGTCGTCAGCGCGAACAGGCGCTCGCCGGGCAGCGTGTGCCGACAGTCGTCCCAGCTTTCATGCACGAGCACGGCGGCGAATTCGGCATAATCCATGCCGGCGCGCCGCAGCGCCGGTTCCGCCAGACTGAAGCCGAGCGGCTTCACCAGATGCAGCGCGCAACCGGTATTGGCGCACAGGCGCACGACGTTGCCGGTATTCGGCGGAATTTCGGGCTGATAAAGGACGATGTGGAACATATGAGGGGAAAGATCGAGCCTGTTAGCGTGTTCGGCGCCGGCCGCCTCGGCGATAATCGGCCCCTGGCGAGCATTCTCGCCGGTTTTTGTCCCTTTATGGAGTGACGGATGGCCCGTCCGCCCGAACGGATCCGCCTCGGCGACCTGCTGATCCAACAAGGACTGCTTACCGACGAGCAGCTCAAGCTTGCGCTGGGCGAACAGAAGCGCAGCGGGCGCAAGCTCGGGCGCATTTTCGTCGATAGCGGCTACGTCACCGAGGAAGCCATCGCCAAGGCGCTGGCGCGCCAGTTGCAGGCCGACTTCGTCGACCTGCGCAGCTTCCAGCCGCGCCCCGACCTCATCAAGCTCATCCCCGAGGCGCAGGCGCGCCGCTTCCGCACCCTCGCCCTCGACGAGAAGGACGGCATGTTGCGGGTCGGCTTCACCGACCCCACCGACCTCGTCGTCTATGACGAAATGATGCGCCTGGTCAAGCGCGACATCCTGCTGGCGGTGATCACCGAAGGCCAGTTGATGCCGCTGCTGGACCGGGTCTATCGCCGCACCGAAGAAATCTCCGGCCTCGCCAAGGAACTGACGGCCGAGATGAGCGACGTGCCGAGCGATTTCGGCGCCATGCTCGGCATTTCGTCGAGTTCCTCCGAAGACGCGCCGGTCGTCAAGCTCTTGCAGACCGTGTTCGAGGAGGCCTTGAAAACCCGCGCCTCGGACGTGCACATCGAGCCGCAGGAAAAGTCGCTGATCATCCGCTTCCGCATCGACGGCGTGCTGCACGTGCAGACGGAAGCCGACAGCAAGATCTCCACCGCCCTGGTGCTGCGCCTGAAGCTGATGTCCGGCCTCGACATCTCGGAAAAGCGCCTGCCGCAAGACGGCCGCTTTGCCATCAAACTGCGCAATTCCAACGTCGACGTCCGCATCTCGACCATGCCGACCCAGAACGGCGAATCCGTCGTCATGCGTCTGCTGGCCCAGAACACCGGCCTGCTGCAACTCGACAAGCTCAACATGCCGCCGCGCGTGCTGGAGCGCTTTAGCCACGCCATATCGAAGCCCTCGGGCATCGTCCTCGTCACCGGCCCCACCGGCTCGGGCAAGACCACCACGCTTTACGCCGCGCTCAACGAGCTCAACACGCCGGAAGAAAAGATCATCACCGTCGAAGACCCGGTCGAATACCGCCTCGCCGGCCTCAACCAGGTGCAGGTGCTGGAAAAGATCGACCTCTCGTTTTCGCGCGTGCTGCGCACCGCCCTGCGCCAGGACCCGGACATCATCCTCATCGGCGAAATGCGCGACCAGGAAACTGCCGAAATCGGCATGCGCGCCGCCATGACAGGCCACCTCGTACTGTCCACCCTGCACACCAACGACGCCCTGTCGACGCCGATCCGCCTGCTCGACATGGGCGTGCCGCGCTACATGGTGGCGTTGTCGATCCAGATGGTGCTGGCCCAGCGCTTGGTGCGCGTGATCTGCGACAACTGCGCCGAGCCGCATCCGCTGGAGCCGCATGAGCGCGAGTGGTTGAAATACGAACTCGGCGAACGCGTCGACAACTTCAAGTACCGCCACGGCGCCGGCTGCGCGCACTGTGCCAACACCGGCTTCACGGGCCGCCAGGCCGTCTATGAATTCCTCGAAATGTCCAATGCCCTGGTCGAAGCCGCCAACCACGGCGACCCCAACGAATTCATTCGCATCGGCCGCGAACAGATGGCCGGCAACACCCTGCGCCGCGACGCCGTGCGCCTCGCCGTGAATGGCCGTACCACCGTCGAAGAAGCGATGAGCATTTCCAGCCAGCTCGAGGACTGACGGTGCCCGCGTTTTCCTACAAGGGGCGCAACGCCACGGGCGAAGCAGTGCAGGGCGTCGTCGAAGCCGCCACCAGCAACGATGCCGCCGGCAGCCTGCTCGGTCAAGGCATCACTCCCCTGGAAATCAAGGATGCCCCGGCCGCTGCGCTGAAAAAGAAGGAAGACGGCGCCGGCGGCTTCGACCTCTTCGCCGAAAAAATCGAGCACGTCGACATCCTGCTGTTCACGCGCCAGCTCCACACGCTGATGAAGGCCGGCGTTCCCATCATGCGCGCGCTGGCCGGCTTGCAGGAATCGAACAACAACAAGGCCATGAAGTCCATGCTCGGCCAGTTGCGCGACAGCCTCGATTCCGGCCGCGAACTCTCGATGGCCCTGGCGCGTCACCCCAAGGTCTTCACGCCCTTCTACCTCTCCATGGTCCGCGTCGGCGAAATGACCGGCCGCCTGGAGGAAATCTTCCTGCGCCTGTTCGACCACATGGAGTTCGAGCGCTTCATGCGCGAGCAGGTCAAGTCGGCGCTGCG
>JACRPB010000061.1:2086-4863 GCA_016214175.1 Rhodocyclales bacterium | reverse complement strand
GCCGACGCCGTGGCGCTTGCCTCGCTGGTGGGGATCGGCCGATCGGCAGTCAATGCCAGACTGGTGCCGGTCACGCCCGAGAAGCTGGCGTGACCGTCGGCTGCCGTCGTTTGGGTGGTCGTGGATTGGGCGAGGGTGACACCGCCGAGTACGGTGTGGGTTTTCCACGCATAGACGGCGACGTCGGCCGTCTTGCCGGCGAGGCTGGCGAGGATGGCGGCGGGCATCGAGTTCGCGGTCTCCTGGGTGCCGTGGCCGTCGACGTAGTTGCCGACGACCCGCAGTTGTTGCCCGACGAGGTTGCCCGTCGCCGCGAACGTTGCCGCCGTCGCTCCGGCTATGTCGGCCCAGTCGATGCCGTTCGCGCTTGACTGCCAATGGTAGCTGAGGGTGCCGAGGCCGTCGGCATCGGTCAGGGTGCTCTGCGCCGACAAGGTTTCTCCCGCCACGGGAACGCCGGTGACGCGGATGCAGCCGCGCGGCGCATCGTTGATGTTCGCTACGGCGGCCGTGGCCGTGCCGGCGACCGTCTCCAGGGTGCCGTGGCCGTCGGTATAGCTGGCCACCACGGCGATGGCCTTGCCGACCTGCGCCTCGGCCAGGATCAGCGTGTCGGCGGTGGCGCCGCTGATGTTCACGCCGTCGGCCTGCCACTGGTAATTGACGATGTCGCGACCGTCGGGGTCGTCGAGGGTGTTGCTGGCCGTCAGGGTCTGGCCCTGGGTCGGCGTACCGGCGATGGTGACGGCGCCGGTCGGTGCATCGTTGACGTTGGCGACGGCGCTGGTGGCCGCGCTGGTCATGGCTTCCGCATTGCCGATGCCGTCGACATAGCTGGCGGTGACGGTGATGGTCGCGCCGACTTGGGCTTCGGCCAAAACGATAGTGCTGGCCGTGGCGCCGGCAATCTCGATGCCGTTCGCCTTCCATTGGTAGCCGATCGTGCCCAATCCGTTGGCATCGGCCAGCGTGTTGGCGGCCGTCAGCGTCGCACCTTGCGTCGCCGTTCCCGTGATGGTGACGCCGCCCGTGGGGGCGGCATTGGCGGCAGCGGCCGTGATGGTCGTGAAATTGTACGTGCTGGTACCTGCGTAGCTGTTGCCGCTCACATCCTTGATGGAGCCGGCCGGCAGTTCCAGCGTGTACCCGGTGCCGAGCAGCAAATCGGCCGTCGGGTCGATGGTCAGTGTCGTGCCCGAGATCGTCAGCCGTGCGCTGGCTGCCGCGTCGAAGCTCTCGACGATCGTGCCGGCCGCGTTCTTGAGGGCGATGGTGCCTGTGCCGCGGGCGATGGCTTCGCTGAAGGTGATGACGATGTTCGCGCCCGGCGCGATGTTGGTGGCTTCGTCCGCGGGGACGAAGCTGGCGACCGTCGGCGGCGTCGAGTCGAAGTAGGTGGTGAGGTTGAGGACGTCCCGGCCGTAGTTGAACGCCAACAGCTCGAGGTTGACCACCTTGATGCGGAAAGTGGAACTGGCGCCGGCGACGGAATCGACGTGAATGTAGCCGTCGGTGCCTTGCGTGATCGTGAACCGGGATCGCAGCAGGCGGTCGAACATCAGCTTGTCGGTGCCGCCCTGGCCGTCGTAGATGTCGGTCCCGCCGTTGCGCGGAACCGTCCAGTTGTTATTGGCGCTCGTACCTGTGTAAACAGCCATGATTAATCCACCCGATCAATGCGATCTGCTATGCGTGTTGAAAGATGTCGCCGCGAAAGTCGATGGCGAGGTAGGGGAAGCCCGTTGCGTCGAGGAACTCCTTGGCCGCTTCTTCTTTGAGCATGGCGATGGTGCTGATGCTTCCGGCAACCACGGCCGACGGCGCCATGACGCTGACGGAACGCCAGTGCCGCGCCGGATAGCCGGTCTGCGGATTGATGATGTGGCAGTACCTGACGCCGTCGACTTCGATATAGCGTTCGTAGTCGCCGCTCGTCGCCAGCCCGCCCGCATGGATCGGCAGCGTCGCGATCAATCCGTCGCTATGGCGCGGGTTGCGAATGCCCATTTGCCAGGGGGAACCGTCGGGCTTGGGTCCGATCACCCGGATGTCGCCGCCCAGGTTGACGTAGCCGTGCTTCACCTGGCATTGCAGGGCGAGTACGTCGGCGGCGCGGTCGACCGCATATTCCTTGCCGAAGCCGCCGAAATCCAGTTCGACGCGTTGATGGTCGAATTTGATTCTGCCGCCCTCGCGGATAACCTGTTTCCATCCGACCTGCTGCAAGGCCTGGTCTATTGCGGCGGCGGCAGGCAGGGTGTTTTCGGTGAAGCGCCAGACGTGCCTGAGGCAGCCGGAGGTGATGTCGAAAAGACCGGAACTCGACTCGTATAGCGTGTCGGCGTAATCCAGTAGCGCTTGCGTTTCCGCGTCGACTTCGACCCAGCCGGCGCCGGCGTTCTTGTTGATGGCGGCGAGGTGGCTGTCGTCCAGATATCTGGAATACTTCCTTTCGATCCGGGCGATCTCGTCGATCGCCCGTTGCGAGTAGGTCGCGGCCAGTTCGCCGTTCGCGCAATGGAAGCCGATTTCGCACTGGCTGCCTAAGGCGCGGAAGTCGAAGGAGAAGTACTGCATCGGCCGCGCGGTCAGAAGTATTTCGACAATCCGAATTGAATGCTTCTGGCCATGAACGGGTCCAGTCCTTTGCTGCCGTCGCCGACGAAGGCCCAAGCGCCGCGTTGCTCGTATTTCTCCAGTTTCAGGGCGATCGCCCAATCGCGGTCGAGCTGCTTGACGACCTTGATGCCGTAGGTGAGCGCGCCGAACCCCGACAG
>JACRPB010000061.1:0-2076 GCA_016214175.1 Rhodocyclales bacterium | reverse complement strand
CGGCCGGATTGGCTTCGAGGTAGAAACTGGCGCGCGTCTGCGAATAGAGGCGCAGCAGGGGCGTGATCGTCCAGCCGTGCGGCAGGGGTTTCACCAGTTCGATCTCGAACGTGTGAGCCTTGACGTCGAAACTATCGACGTAATAGCGGTAGGACAGTCGGCTCGTGGCGTCGAGGTCGGCGAAATGGTGGTTCCAGCGCGCGAGGACGATGGATCTGTCCTTGATCCGCGGCCGGTTGTCCATCGCCTTGTAGGGATCCGAGTAATACCCGCTGCCCTGGGAATGGACCAGATTCAACTGGACGATGTCGTTTTGCGTCAGGACTTGGGTGACCCCGAACAGCCAGTCCGTCGAACCCTTGGTTTCGTCGATGACGGCCAGATTGCTGGGATTGATGCGATCCTGCGTGCCGCCGACGCCGAAGTTGTAAGTCGTGTTGTTGTCGTCGCTGGATAGCGTGCCTTGGAGCGACAGACTTTTCGAGACATAGTCCGTCTCCTTCGAGTCGGAGGCGCCCAGCGTCAGCGTGGCGCGCTCGAAGTAGCGGGTGAGGCTGACGTCGTAGGCTTCGCGCTTGTCCTTCATCTTCGGGAAGGCGCCGCCGGGGCCGTCGTCGAAGCTGTAGTAGCGGGGGGACGCCCCGGAAAGCGAGTCCGTCGTGTAGGTTCCGCTCGCCGACCAGTTTTCGGACAGCGGGCCGCTCAGCATCCATGAGGTCGCCTTGACGCGAATGCGTTCCTGGTCGGGCTGGTAGTCGAGATAATCGAGGTGCTTGACGCTGATGAGCGCGCGTTCCGGCGGCGTCTCCGCCCAGACCTGGCTGGAAATCGGCAGGGACAGTGCGGCCGCCAGTATCGCGGCCGACGTGCTCTTGTTTGCCGGAGCGGGGGTGCGGTGTTTTCTGGTCATGACGTCGCCCTAATTGCAGCCGCAGCCGCCGCCGCCGACGCCGGCGCCACCGGACGCGGCCTCTTTGCTGCTGTAGATGTGCTCGGTGAAGGCCGCGTCCTGGCGGTCGCCGGCGAAGGTCATCTCCGGTTTGGCGAGATTGCCCTTCTCCCAGGGCTGTACCGATTGCGCCAGGCCGCAGGCCGTCAGCGCCGGAATCCAGGCGATCACCGCCATGCGTTTGATCGCCGTGAGGACGCGGTTCCGTTTCACAGTCTTTTCTCCAGCGCCGATTGAATGGCGGTTTCGAGCCTTTGGCGGGCGTGTTCGTTGAAGCCGACGTGCTGGAGCAGGACCTTGCCGTCACGATCGATCAGCACGCTGCTGGGCATGCCTTTCACCTGATAGCGTTTGGCGACTGCCCCCGTCGGATCGGCGGCGATATCGAAGTTCGCCGGCACGCTGGCGAGAAACTTCTTCCGGTCGTCGCCGTTGGCGTCGAGATGGACGGCAATGACCTTGAATCCCTGCGGCCCGAATTTGGCCTGTAGCTCGTTCATCCAGGGAAACGAGTTCTTGCAGGGGGCGCACCAGGATGCCCAGAAATCGAGATAGACCACTTTCCCGCGCAACTGCTTCAGCGTCGGCGCGCCGTCGGCGTTCTGGAGATCCAGGTCGGGCGCCGGGCTGCCGGCTTCCAGGGCGACGGCCAGCGGCGAGAGAACCAGTCCGACGGCAACGATGGCCGTGCGAAGCGCGCGGCTGAACAGAGCATCTTCGATCATTTGTCGTTCCCCTTTTCCTGTCCGTTGTACGGCTCCCGGCAGCCGTATCTGTCGTCGTGCGGCAACTCCGGAACGGACGCATCGTCCTGGCCCACAGGCCCTGCCTTACGGTGCCGGGCGCAGATTAGGGAAAATTTCTTAAGACGCGCTTAATCGGGCGAATTGGTGCTTCGGGCAGTGCACGAAGTCGAGCAGCGCCGCGCCCTTTGGGCAGAGCGTGCCGCGGTTCACCGGATGGTTGGGGTCGCCCCCGATATGGAAGATCTCGACCTTGGCGTTCTTCGAGGTGTCGCCCAGGCTGTACAACAGCAGACCGCAGTCGACAAAGCAAAGGCGGCTATTGGAGGCGTCGGCCTGGGCACATTGGCATGGCCCGGCCTTTGTCACATATCTTGCGGGCAC
>JACRPB010000060.1 GCA_016214175.1 Rhodocyclales bacterium | reverse complement strand
TTCGCTCTACGAGCCGCGCGGCGATTTCCAGTTGAACGTCGAAAACCTGCGCCGCGCCGGCCTCGGCAAGCTTTACGAAGCCTTCGTCCAACTGCGCGACCGCTTGGCCGCGCATGGGCTTTTCGACGCGGCGAAGAAGCGCCTGCTACCACGCTTTCCCCGTTGCATCGGCGTCGTCACCTCGCCCCAGGCCGCGGCCCTGCGCGATGTCCTGGCCGCCCTGGCGCGGCGCGCACCGCACGTGCCGGTGGTCATTTACCCGACGTTGGTGCAAGGCGAAGGCGCCGCCGCGCAGCTCGCCGCCGCCGTCGCCACCGCCGCCCGGCGCGCCGAATGCGACGTCCTCATCGTCGCCCGCGGCGGTGGCAGCCTCGAAGATCTCTGGGCCTTCAACGACGAAGCCGTCGCCCACGCCATCCGCGCCTGCGCGCTGCCGGTGGTCGCCGGCATCGGGCACGAAACCGACCTCAGTATCGCAGATCTGGCGGCCGATCTGCGTGCCGCCACGCCTACGGCGGCCGCCGAATTCGCCAGCGCCGGCTGGCATGCGGCAGCCGCCGACATCGCCCAACTCGGCGCTGCGCTGAGCCAGGCAACACGGAAAAAACTCGAACGCTCGATGCAGGCGATCGACCTGCTGGCCCATCGCCTGGTCCATCCCGCCGAGCAACTGACGCGCTCGCACCGGAAGCTGGAGCACTTGGCGACATGCCTGACCGCGGCCATGCGCAAGCAGCTCCACCGCCGGCACGAAGACCTCGCCGCCGCTCGCCTGGACTTCGTGCGTGCGCGCCCCAGCACCTTGGCGGCGCGCACCCGACTGCAAGGCGCCGCCCAGCGACTGAGCCGGGTGACGGCCATCGGCATCGCCGCCCGCCAAAGCCATCTCGAACGCCTTGCAGGAACCCTGGCAGCGCTCAACCCGGACGCCACGCTGGAACGCGGCTACAGCATCGTGCGCGACGCCGCAGGCGCGATCGTGCGCAGTGCGTCTTCACTGCGGGAAGGCGACGCCCTCAGCCTGCGATTCGCCAAAGGCAGCGGCGACGCTGTTGTCATCCGGACAGTTCCCGACTAAACTAGTCAGGCATAAACCCCAACCCACTCAGGAGATAGAAGATGGAACATACCCTGCCCCCCCTGCCCTTCGCCACGGATGCCCTGGCGCCCCATATGTCGAAGGAGACTTTCGAGTACCACTACGGCAAACACCACCAAGCCTACGTCACCAACCTCAACAACCTGATCAAGGGCACCGAATACGAGAGCCTCGATCTCGAAGCGATCGTCAAGAAAGCCCCTGCCGGCGGCGTCTACAACAACGCGGCCCAGGTCTGGAACCACAGCTTTTTCTGGAACTGCCTGAAGCCCAATGGCGGCGGAGCGCCTTCCGGCGCACTGGCGGCCGCCATCGACCGGAAGTGGGGCAGCTTCGACGAATTCAAGAAGGCCTTTCAGGCCTCCGCAGTCGGCAACTTCGGCTCCGGCTGGACTTGGCTGGTGAAGAAGGCCGACGGTGCGGTGGACATCGTCAATATGGGCGCCGCCGGCACCCCGCTGACCACGGCTGACCGCCCGCTGCTGTGCGTCGACGTCTGGGAGCACGCCTACTACATCGACTACCGCAACGCGCGGCCGAAGTACGTCGAGACCTTCCTGGCGGCGCTGGTCAACTGGGATTTCGCGGCAAAGAATTTCGGCTGACCCGTCGCGGTCGCGACACTCCATACCGCCGGCCGCAAAGTCGGCGGCTCGATACAGTCCCCCGCCTGCTGCCCGCCGGCGGCGCGTGCCGTCGTTCCGACTATAGCCCGGTTGCGGGTAGGTGAGTTTTCAAGCTAGCTTGCGAGGTGCACGGGCGCAGACAGGCGACGCCAGGCGGATCAACGGCGGCGCCAGCGCACCGCACGTGCGCTCGCCGGCGTCTCCCGCGCTACGCACCGCAGTGAAGGGCGTGCAGCAACGCGTCTTGCGCGCTCTGCTATGGTGAAGTTCATCGGTCGGGAGGAGTCGTCGATGCGCCCAATGGACGCGGCGCTGTACGAGAAATTCAAGGCCAGCGGGCGCCTGCCCTCGCCCAAGGGGGTGGCGCTGGCCGTGATGCGGCTATTGCGCCGCGACGACTACAAGACCGCCGATCTGGTGCGGCTGCTGCAATCCGATCCGGCCATGGCCGGGCGCCTGCTCAAGTTCGCCAATGCCGCCGCCTTCGGCAACACGCGGCCGGTCGTCGCCATCGACAAGGCCGTGCTGCTGCTCGGCGCCCACCGCGTGCGCGACCTCGTGCTCGGCTTCTCCCTGGTCCACGACTTTCGCAACGTCGGCTGCGCCGCCTTCGACTTCGAGACCTTCTGGTCGCGTGCGCTGGCCACCGCCATCGCCGCCCAGGCCCTGGCCAAGCACGCCCAGATCGCCGCCGAGGAATCCTTCACCCTCGGCCTGCTTTGCGACATCGGCATCCTGGCGCTGGCCGCCTACGACTGCGACCGCTACACCGAGGCGATGTACCGCGTCGGCGGCGGCGGCGAGGATACGCTCGCCGCCGAGCACGCGGTGTTCGGCGCCGACCACCGCGAACTGGGGGCGGCGCTGCTGGCCGACTGGGGCCTGCCGGAAACCCTGGTCAGCGCGGCCTACCACAGCGAGGCGCCCGACGCCGGCGGGTTGGCCGACGGGTCGCGCCGCCACAAGCTAGCGCTCTCGCTCTATTTCGCGCGCGCCCTGGCGGCGGTCTGCGTCGCGGCGGCGCCCGAGCGCTGGGGGCAACTGCCGGAGCTCTACGCCAAGGCGGCGCGGCTCGGCATCGGGCCGGAGGAACTGGCACCGCTCGCCGACGACGTGGTGCGGCGCTGGTACGACTGGGGCGTCGCGCTCAAGCTCCAGACCCAGGAACTGCCGCCCTTCGCCGAACTGCTGGCCTCGGTGCCGCCGGGCGACGTCGCCGATTCGCCCGGTCCGCGCCGCAGCGCCGTCATCATCGGCGCCGACGAGAAGGTGGCGATCGAACTGGCGGCAAGACTGGCGGCGCTCGGCTACTCGGTGAGCCTGGTCGCCAACGGCATCGACGGCCTGATGGCGGTGCTGCGCGACCGTCCGCAACTGATCGTCGTCGCCCTCGACAGCGCGGAACTCGACGGCGCTTCCTTCTGCCGCGCCTTCCGCGCCAATCCGCTGTCGCGCGAAACCCATCTCATGCTGCTCGGCAGCCGCGAGCAGGAAGAGCGCCTCATCGGCGCCGTCGATGCCGGCGGCGACGATTATCTGCTGCTGCCGGTGAGCGCCGCGACGCTGCGCGTGCGGCTGCGCGCCGCCGACAAGATCGCCCACCTGCGCGAGGAAATCCGCCGCGAGCGGCGCAGCCTGATGCGCTCGGCCGACGAACTGGCCGGCAGCCACCGGCGCATGATGGAAGTGGCCTTCACCGACCTGCTGACGCGCCTGCCCAACCGCCGCTACGGCCTCGACTTCCTCGCCGCCGAATGGGTCTTCGCCCATGCCGACGGCCGCGCCCTGGCCTGCCTGATGGTCGACGTCGATCACTTCAAGGCCGTCAACGACGACTACGGCCACGACGCCGGCGACGCGGTGCTGGCCGGCGTCGCCCACATCCTGGCCGAACATTGCCGCAGCGAGGACATGGCCTTCCGCTACGGCGGCGAGGAGTTCTGCGTCGTCTGCACCGACACCGATCTGGCGACGGCGCGCATCGTCGCCGAGCGCATCCGCGGCGCCGTCGAACTCGAAAGCTACGCCAGCGGCGA
>JACRPB010000059.1 GCA_016214175.1 Rhodocyclales bacterium | reverse complement strand
CAGCCAGGCCGGCTGGCCCCCAGGCCTCGAACAGTTGTTGTTGCCTATCGCGATCACCACGCTCGTCGTCGGCTTCGGTGCCTGGCGCCTGTTGCGCATCGGTCTGCCGGAACGCATATTCGGCCTGTCGTCGGGTCGCGCGGTGTTGGCCACGTTCGGTCTGGCTGGGGTCATCGGCGCTCTCGCTTGAGCGTTGGGCCGCTCGCATTGCCGCGCGGCGGCGAATCCGGGCTAAGATAGCCACAACAACAAGGCGCGGAGGGGAAATGCTCGGAATTCGAGCAGCAGCAGGCGCGGCGGCGCTGGTCGCTGCCGCGGGGGCGTCATGGGCGGCGGACGATCTTGCACAACTGTCGCTCGACGATCTGCTCAAGATCGAAGTCGCCGGCGCCTCGCGGCACGACCAGCCGCTGTCGGAGACGCCCTCGACGGCGACCGTGATCACGGCGGAGGACATTCGACGCTTCGGCTTTCGCGACCTGGCGGAATCCCTGCAAATGGCGCGCGGCGTCTATGCCACCCACGATCGCGCCTACACCTATCTGGGCGTGCGTGGCTTCGGCCGCCCCGGCGACTACAACTCGCGCATCCTCTTGCTGCAAGACGGTGCCCGTACCAACGACCCGGTCTATGACCAAGCCATGGTCGGTTACGAGGCGCCGCTGGAGATCGACTGGGTCAAGCGCCTGGAATTCGTACCCGGCCCGTCGTCCGCGCTGTACGGCGGCAACGCCTTGTTCGGCATCGCCAACGCCGTGCTCTGGTCGGGTGCCGAGCTCGACGGCACGCGCGTGAGCGTCGACGCCGGCAGCGGCCGCCTGGCGCGAGCCGGCATCCTCAGCGGGCGTCTCGAAAACAGCGGCCTCGACTGGGTTGCCGGCCTGAGCCTGTATGGCCGGCGCGGCGAGGATCTCTACTTCCGCGAGTTCGACGCACCCGGCGTCGGCAACGGCATCGCGCACGGCTTGGACGGCGAGCGCTACGTCAAAGGCCTGTTGAAGGCGAGTTGGCAGAACTGGCGCGGCAGCATCAGCTTTTCCGCGCGCAACAAGGACGTGCCGACGGCCTATTTCGGTACCGCCTTCGACGCCGCGGGCAATTTCGCCCGCGACCAAAGCCTGCACGCCGACCTCGCCCACGGCCGGGCGCTCTCTGTCGCCTGGGAGGAGGAGATCCGGCTGCATGCCGGCAGCTATCGCTACGACGCCGATTATCCTTATCCGGCGCCGGCCGCCGCCAACCGCGACGAAACGCGCGCGGTCTGGTGGAGCGCCGAGTACCAGTTGCGCTACGCCGGCTGGCGCGACCACGCCTGGCTGCTCGGTGCCGAAGTGCGGCGCCAGCCGCTGCTGATGCAGCGGAATTTCGACATCGACCCGCGACTGGAAAAACTCGACGACAGACATAAGGGCGGCGGCGTGGGCGTCTTCGTTCAGGACGAATGGCGCTTCGCCTCGCGCTGGCTCGCCAATCTCGGCGCGCGTATCGACGCGCAGCAGGGCCAGACGACCATGGCCTCGCCGCGTGCGGCCTTGATTTACCGCCCGGTGGACATGGCAACCGTCAAGTTGCTGTACGGCAAGGCCTTCCGCCCGGCCAACGACTACGAGCGCCGTTACGGCGACGGCATTTCGCAGAAGGCGAATCCGGACATCGAGCCCGAGCGCATCACCACGCGCGAGTTGGCCATTGACGCCATGCCGCTGCCGACGCTGCGCCTCGGGCTCGGCCATTACCGCTACACGCTGCACAACCTCATCGACCAGGAGCTCGACGCGGCGGACAACCTTCTGGTCTTCCGCAACCAGTCCGCCAAGATCCAAGCGCGCGGTTGGGAGGCGGAAGCGGAGGCGATGCTGGCGGGCGGTTGGCGGCTGCGCGGCAGTCTCACTTGGCAGCGGGTGGACCAGCCGGGCGGCGAACCGTCGAACTCGCCCCGTCGTATCGGCAAGCTGTTCGTCGACGGCCCCCTGACCGGCGGCTGGCTACTCGGACTGAACTTGCAGGGACTGTCGCCGCGGCGGACGCTGGCGGCGGCGGTGCCCGGCTACGTCACCGGCAACCTCGTGCTGCGCCAGACCGAGCACACACGCCACGGCGCATGGAGCGTCGGCATCTACAACCTCGCCGGCAAACGCTATTGGGACCCGGGTGGACGCGAGCACGTTCAGGATGCCTTGCCTGCCGACGGACGACAAGTGCGTGTGCGGTGGGAGACCGTGTTCCGATGAAGGAATTCTTCCGCCGCGCGCTCGTCGCACTGGCGTTGCTCGGTACCGACGCGGCGCAAGCCGTCCCCGAATTGGCGGCCGCAGCACAGGTCAAGGCGGCGGTGATCTACAACCTGCTCTTGTTCATCGACTGGCCACGCGAAAGTGCGGCCGACGACTTCCGGCTCTGTCTGTTCGAAGGTGGCGCGCTGGCGGCTGCCCTGGAAACCTTCGCCGACAAGCCGATCCACGGCAGGCGCCTGGCGCTGCGGCTAGTCGGCAACGCCCCGGACGACCTGCGGGCATGCAGCGCCACGGCGGTGGAGGGCGGCAATCCGGCGGCGCTCGCCCGCGCCGGCGCCGCGGCAAAAACGCAACCTCTGCTGGTGATCGGCGAAGGCACAACCGCCATCGACCGCGGTGCCATGATCGGGCTGGCGACTGCTGGCTCGCGCATCGTGTTCGACATCGATCTCGCCGCCCTGCGCCGCGCCCGCCTCGGCGCGAGTTCCAAACTCCTGCGCCTTGCCCGGCAGGTCGTGGAATAGCCGATGGAAACCGCCCGTGGCCGCAAGTACGTACTGCTGAACATCCTGTCGGTCGGCAGCGCCTTCCTGATCGCTTTCGTCTTCCTCGCCATCGAGCACTGGTACGCAGAAAAGGACGGCTTCATCCACGACCTGACGATCCAGGCCTCGATGGTAGGTGCCAACGCCAGCGCCGCCCTGGCGTTCGGGGACGAACGCGCCGCCCTCGAGATCGTCTCGACCGTCGCCCGTTCCCCGGCCGTCTTCGAATCCGCTCTCTACCGGCAAGACGGCAAGCTGCTGGCGACTTTTCGCCGGCAGGGCGCGCCTATGCTGGGCGCGGAGGCGCCCGTCCATGCCACGAATTTCACCGGCGGTCACGTCGTCATCGCGCAACCGGTGGCGGTCGAAGGACAGGTCGTCGGCACCATTGCACTCCGTGCGACGCTCGACGGTCTCTATCGCAGCCAAGTCGTTTTTCTCGGCAGCTTGCTGGCCATTGCGGCGATCGCGGCCCTGGTCGGCCATTTCGCCAGCCGGCGCCTGCGGCAGCGCATGGCCGAGGCGGAACGGCAACTCGAGCGCATGGCGCTTTACGACAACGTCACCGGGCTCGCCAACCGTCACGCCTTCGAACTCGCGCTGGACCAGACGATCCGGCGCCACGAGCGCGACGGCACCGGCTCCGCCCTGCTGTTCATCGACGTCGACGGCTTCAAGAAGGTGAATGACATGCTCGGCCACCATGTCGGCGACCGGGTGCTGCAAGGCATCGGCGTGCGCCTCCACGACGCGCTGCGGGCCGCCGACGTCGTTGCCCGCATCGGCGGCGACGAATTCGGCGCCATCCTCGTCGATACCGCGTCGCCCGACGACGCGGCAAGGGTCGCCGCCAATCTGATCGCCGCCGCCGCCAAGCCCTTCAGCCCCGACGGCACGCCGGTCTTCATCGGCCTCAGCATCGGCATCGCCATGATTCCGCAAGACGGACGCACGGCCGACGAGCTCATGCATCACGCGGATCTGGCGATGTACCACGCCAAGCAGATGGGCAAGGGCAACCACCAGTTCTTTTCCGACGAGATCGGCGATCTGGTGAGGCGCCGCCTCGACATCGAGACCGACCTGCGGATAGCGATCGAACACAACGAACTCTACGTCGTCTACCAGCCGCAGGTCGTGCCCGCCAGCGGCGAAATCGCCGGGCTCGAGGCGCTGGTGCGCTGGCGCCATGCCGGCCGCGGCGTCATTTCGCCGGGCGAGTTCATCCCGGTGGCGGAGGAATCCGGCTTGATCCTCGACGTCGGTCGCATCGTTCTCGGCCAGGTCTGCCGCGACATCGCCGAACTGCGCAGCCAGGGCCTGCGCGTGCCGACGGTGGCCGTGAATGTCTCGGCGCGCCAGTTCATGCAGGGCGACATCGCCGCGGAGACGGCAGCGGCGTTGCGGCACAACGGCTTGCAAGCCGTCGACGTCGAAGTCGAGTTGACCGAAAGCATGCTCATGGAACGGCTGGAGGACCGCCGCACGGCCTTGGCCGGACTCGCCGATTCCGGCATCCGCATCGCCATCGACGATTTCGGCACCGGTTATTCGTCCTTGAACTACCTCAAGCGCCTGCCCGTCGACAAGCTCAAGATCGATATGAGCTTCATCCACGACCTGCCGGACAACGCCGAAAGCGTCGCCATCGTCGTCGGTATCGTCGGCATGGCGCACGCCATCGGCTTGCGCGTCGTCGCCGAGGGAGTCGAGACCCAAGCGCAGCGCGACTGCCTCACAAGCTGCGGCTGCGACCTGTTGCAGGGCTTCCTGGTCGGGCGCCCGATGGAAAAAGCAGCGCTCGTCGAGCTGCTGCGCAGCACCGCCTGAGCAGCGCGCGCTGCCGTCCCACCCCGGCGGCAGCCGGGGTGGGGCCAGCGGTTTACAGCCCGGCGTCGGCCTTGAGTGCCGCTGCCTTGTCCGTTGCTTCCCAGGTGAATTCCGGCTCGTCGCGGCCGAAATGGCCGTAGGCGGCTGTCTTTTCGTAGATCGGGCGCAACAGGTCGAGCATCTGGACGATGCCTTTCGGGCGCAAATCGAAGTGCTGCTTCACCAGTTCGGCGATCTTCGCGTCGGAGACCTTGCCCGTGCCCTGGGTCGTGGGCGGCGATGTTCTTCGCCACGTAGCGCGCCGCGTAGGCCGCCGAACGGTCGACCTTGGACGGGTCCTTGCCGGAGAAAGCGCCGCCGCCGTGCGGCGCCGCGCCGCCGTAGGTGTCGACGATGATCTTGCGGCCGGTGAGGCCGCAGTCGCCCTGCGGGCCGCCGACGACGAAGCGACCGGTCGGGTTGACCAGGTACTTGATCTCGCCCTTGACGAGTTCCTTCGGCAGCACCGGTTTGATGATGTCCTCGATCACGGCCTCGATGGCCGAGGCCTTCATCTTCGGGCCGTCGGACATTTCCGGCGCGTGCTGCGTCGACAGCACCACGGTGTCGATGCTGTCCGGCTTGCCGTCCTTGTAGCGGATCGTCACCTGCGACTTGGCGTCGGGACGCAGCCAGGGCAGGCGGCCGTCGCGACGCAGTTGCGACTGGCGCTCGACCAATCGGTGCGAAAGATAGATCGGCAGCGGCATCAGGGACGGCGTCTCGTCGCAAGCGTAGCCGAACATCAGGCCCTGGTCGCCGGCACCCTGGTTCAGGTAGTCGTCGGAGGCGCGGTCCACGCCCTGGGCGATGTCCGGGCTCTGCTTGTCGTAGGCCACCAGCACGGCGCAGCCGCGATAGTCGATGCCGTAGTCCGTGTTGTCGTAGCCGATGCGCTTCAACACATTGCGCGCGACGCCGATGTAATCGACGTTGGCTTTGGTCGTGATTTCGCCGGCCAACACCACGAGGCCGGTATTGCACAGCGTCTCCGCGGCGACGCGCGAATACGGATCCTGCGCCAGAATGGCGTCGAGGATGGCGTCGGAAATCTGATCGGAAACCTTATCCGGATGGCCTTCGGAAACGGATTCCGAGGTAAAGAAGTACTCCTGAGACATACTGCCTGCTCCTGTGTTTCCCCGCTGCTTGTCCGGCGTAACCGGCTCGGGGGTGGAGCAGGCGACGCTTTAGCAGAATTTGTAGGCCGCCCTGCAAGTTGTCCTGATTAACTCGGCGGAGGCGGTAATATTAACGTTTTTGTTTCGCCTGTCAAACTGCCTCGTATGGGCAACGTTTTCCGCTTTCTGTCGCTGTTGCCCCTGCCGCTGCTGCACAACCTGGGCGCCATGCTCGGCTGGCTGGCCTGGCTGCTGTCGCCCACCTATCGTCGCCACCTGCGCGGAAACATCGCTCTGGCCGGGGCGAACGACGCTGCCGCCGCATCCATCGCCGAGGCGGGCAAGGGCATACTGGAACTCCCCAAGATATGGCTGAGGCCGCGGGAGGAAGTCGTCGCCCGCGTCGCCAAGGTCAGCGGCTGGGAACTGGTCGAGGCGGCTTGGGTCGAGGGGCGCGGCATACTGTTCCTGACGCCGCATCTCGGCTGCTTCGAGATCACCGCGCAGTACTACGCCAGTTTCCGCCCGATGACCGTGCTCTACCGCCGCCCCAAGCAGGCATGGCTGGCGCCCATGATCGAGCAGGGCCGCGGCGCCAATCTCAAGCTGGCCCCCGCCGATCTTTCGGGCGTACGCCGGCTGATCAAGGCGCTGCGCACGGGCGAGGCCGTCGGCATGCTGCCCGACCAGGCCCCCGGCGCCGGCGAGGGCATCTGGGTGCCGTTCTTCGGCAAGCCCGCGTACACGATGACCCTGGCGGCACGTCTGGCGGAGGCCGGCGCAACGGTACTCCTCGCCTACGCCGAGCGCCTGCCCTACGGTGCCGGCTACCACCTGAAGCTGTTTGCGCTTTCCCGGCCGCTGACGGGAGAACTTGCCGAGCGTGTCACGCAGATCAACGCCGAACTCGAAACCCTGATCCGTCAGTGCCCCGAGCAATATCTGTGGGGCTATAACCGCTACAAGGCACCCGCCGGCAGCGGCGGGGGGCCTGCTCGCGCATGACGCGAATCGCGCTGGCCCTGATGTGGCTGCTGCATTGGCTGCCCTTGCCCGTTCTGGCGCTGCTCGGCCGCGCCCTCGGCTGCCTGATCTACGTCTTCGGCCGTGGTCGTCGCCGCGTGACCTTGACCAATCTGCGCCTGTGTTTTCCCCAAATGCCGGAGCGCGCACGCCGGGCTTTGGCTTGCCGGCATTTCCAGGCCTTCGGGCGCAGCTTCCTCGAACGCGGCCTGCTCTGGTGGGCCAGCGCCGACCGCATCCGCAGCATCGTGCGCATCGAGGGCCGCGAGCAGCTCGACGCCGTCAAGGGCAAACCGGTGATCCTGCTGGTGCCGCACTTCGTCGGCCTCGACATGGGCTGGACCCGGCTCACGCTTGAGCTTTCCATGGTCAGCATCTACGCCAACCAGTCGAACCTGCTGTTCAATTCCGCGCTCTACGAAGGCCGCATGCGCTTCGGCGATTCGCTGCTGCTGTCGCGCCAGGAGGGCACACGCAAGGCGATCAAGGCGATGCGGGCGGGCCGGCCGTTCTACTATCTGCCGGACATGGACTACGGCCAGCGCGACACGATTTTCGTCCCCTT
>JACRPB010000114.1 GCA_016214175.1 Rhodocyclales bacterium | reverse complement strand
CGAACTTGTAGTACTGCGCCGCCCACATCTGGTGCTGGCCGACGTCGGAGCAGACGATGGCGTCGCCGCCGGTGACTTCGTAGAGCTTTTCGAGCACGTACTGGGGCATGATGAGTTCCTTGCCCTGCTTGTACTTGAGGCTCTTCTTGCTACGCCAGCCGTCGATTTCCTTCCACCACACCGCGAGTTGCTTGGCGTCGGGCTTGGCCTCGGTCGCCTCAAGCTGCTTGATGAGTTCGTCGAGCACGTCGGGCACGTTGCCGACGATCGGTACATCGACCTTGACGCGCTTGGAAATCGACGAAGGGTCGATATCGACGTGGATGATCTTGCGCGGCATCTGGCTGAAGTGCGCCGGGCTGCCGATGACGCGGTCGTCGAAGCGCGCGCCGATGGCCAGCAGGACGTCGCAGTGCTGCATCGCCATGTTGGCTTCGTAAGTGCCGTGCATGCCGAGCATGCCGAGGAACTGGCCGTCGGTCGCCGGATAGCCGCCGAGGCCCATCAGGGTCTGGGTGACCGGATAGCCGAGCATGCGCGTCAGCTTGGTCAGCTTTTCCGCCGCATCGGAGAGGATCACCCCTCCGCCGGTATAGAGCATCGGCCGCTTCGCATCGAGCAGCAGTTGCACTGCCTTCTTGATCTGTCCGGCATGGCCCTTCACCACGGGATTGTAGGAGCGCATGGTGATCGCCTTCGGATAGGCGTATTCGCACTTATGGTTGGTGATGTCCTTCGGAATATCCACCAGCACCGGGCCGGGGCGCCCCGTGCGCGCCAGATAAAAGGCCTTCTTGATCGTCGCCGCCAGATCCTTGACGTCCTTGACCAGGAAATTGTGCTTGACACAGGGGCGGGTAATGCCGACAGTGTCGGCCTCCTGAAAGGCATCCTGGCCGATGTAGGCCGTCGGCACCTGACCGGTGAGCACCACCAGCGGCACGGAGTCCATGTAGGCGGTGGCAATGCCGGTGACGGCATTGGTAACGCCGGGCCCCGACGTCACCAAGCAGACGCCGATTTTCTGGGAGGAACGGGAGTAGGCATCGGCGGCGTGAACCGCCGCCTGCTCGTGGCGGACCAGGATATGCTTGATTTGATCCTGCTTGAATAATTCGTCGTAAATGAACAACACCGAGCCGCCGGGATAGCCGAACACATGTTCGACCTTTTCTTCCTGTAGGCACCTGATTACAATTTCCGCACCGGTCAACTGCATATTCTGTAGTCTCTGGACTTCGCTATAAACGCGTAACCTTACTGGCTCAACCGCAATTGGTCAAGGCGTTGCGGGGCAGCGGACGGGTTGCCGACACAGTTAAGGATCGTTTCCTGGCTTCCCGCAACGAACTTTCGGATTTCCTCGCTGGCGTCGAGAGGCGGGCATTCAAGCAAGCTCAGTTTGCCGTGCACGACGAGGATGCGGCGCTCGACATCGTCCAGGATGCGATGATGAAACTTGCAGAAAAGTACGGCGACAAACCAGTCGAGGAACTGCCGATGCTATTTCAGCGCATTCTGCAAAGCACCATCTGCGACTACTACCGGCGCCAGAAGGTCCGTTCCACGTGGACGACGCTGCTGTCGTCGTTTTCCCGCGACGACGACGATAGCGATCCGCTGGAGACCTTGCAATCGGACGACGCCCCGAATCCCCTGGGCACTCCGGCGAGCCAGCTTGAGCAATCGCAACTACTTGACATCATTGAAAAAGAGGTAGAAAAACTGCCGCCGCGTCAACGCGAAGCCTTTCTCATGCGTTACTGGGAGGAGTTGGATATCGCTGAAACCGCGGCCGCGATGGGTTGCACCGAAGGTAGCGTCAAAACCCACTGCTCCCGGGCTACGCATACGCTTGCGCACGCCCTGAAAGCGAAAGGCATCGAGCTATGAACGATCAAGATCTCAAATTTGCTCACAAAATCCGCCATATCCTGGACCTCGGGACGGAACAGTTGCGGCCAACTGCCGCCCAACGGCTTTTTGAAGCCCGCCAGCAGGCGCTTTCTCACCAGAAGGCCGCAGTCGGCGGTTTGAGTCTGGCCAGCCTCGGCCATTTTGCCAGCACAACGCTGCCAACCTATTCGCGTACCCTGGTGGCCGCACTTGCCCTGACGGTTGGGGTAGTATTCACCTACTATTGGACCAACTTCGAGCAGGCGGCAGAAAACGAAGAAGTCGATAGCGCCCTGCTGGCAGATGATCTTCCGCCCGCCGCATTTCTCGACAAAGGCTTTCAGGCATGGTTAGAGCGCTCCTCGCAGTCGTCGCAGTAGCGCTCGGCCTCGCCTTCATCTCTCCCGCCCATGCCGTCGTACCATCGATCAAACAGCCGAGTTGGATTGAACTGACGCTAGAGCAGAAGCAAACCTTGGCCCCGCTCTCCGATGAATGGGACAGGTTGGAGCCGTGGCGCCGCAAGAAATGGCTGGGTATCGCGCTGCGCTACAAGGATATGAATGCCGACGAGCAGGCGCGCGTCCAACGACGCATGAAGGACTGGATCAAGCTCAGTCCCGAAGAACGCAAGGCCGCGCGAGAGAAATTCAAGACCTTGCAAAAAGCGCCGGCGGAGCACAAGGAAGCCATCAAACAGAAATGGCAGGAATACAAGGAATTGCCGGAAGAAGAAAGAAAGCAGTTTCAGGAAGCGGCCAAAGCCCAACCGAAATCCGCCGCCGGGACGACGGCGATCAAAGCCCCCGTCACCGCCCCGCCCAAACCCGCTGTGCCTGCCGCCGCGACGGCGCCTGCGGCACCGCCGGCCCCTGCCCAATAAGGCGTGGAGGCCCTGTCCACGCCGAGCATACGCCGCAGGTTGGCGAGCATGCTCTACGATTCTCTCCTGCTGACCGGTGTCGCCTTTTTCGGCTTTCTGGTGCCCAATATTGCACTGGGCGTCGGAGCGAGCATATTGCTGCCCAAGCCGATATTGTTCCTGCATCTGATTCTGGTCGCCGCCGCCTATTTCCTCTGGTTCTGGCACCGCAAAGGCAGAACCCTCGCCATGCAGACATGGAAAATCCGCCTGCAATCGGTCGACGGCACCGCGCCATCTTTCGAGCGCTTGCTGCTGCGCTTCCTGCTGGCGTGGCCGAGTTTGTTCTTCTTCGGCGCGGGACTGATCTGGGCCGTGTTCGATCGGGACCGGCAGTTCATGCATGACCGCCTTGCCGGGACCCGCCTGGTGTTTACCGGACCAGGGTCCGCTTAACCGACGGCTATCGGCGTTCCACCCACCACAGCATGGCACCTGCGGCGAGCAGGAACATTGCGCTGGGCGTAATGGCAGCCAGCAACGGCCGCCAACTGTTGATGATGCCCAGATGGGAAAAGAGCCCGTTCAGCATGTGGAAGGTGATTCCCATCATCACGCCGGTGAACACCTTGATGCTCACCGCCATCGTGCGGTCGTGGGTGTAAGCGAAGGGCAGGGCCAAAGCCATCATCACCAGCGTCGCCAGCGGATAGAACAGCTTCTTCCAGAGCGCAATTTCGTAGCGCTCGGTCTTTTGCTGGTTGTCGGCAAGCTGGCGGATGTAAAGATAGAGCGTCACCAGCGACATGCGTTCCGGCACCACCATCAGCACCGAAAGTATGTCGGGATTCAGGGCCGATTGCCATTCCAGCTCGGGAATTCTCAGTACTCGTGCCCGTTCGCCTTCAAACAGGGTCTCGACGACGTTTTCGAGCTTCCATTTGTCCGGCGGCAGGAAGCGGCCGGACTCCGCCTCGCTGATCGAGCGCAACTGGTAGCCCTTGTCGAATTCGTAAATGCGGATTTGACGCAGGCTGGCATCGGGCAGGACATCGCGCACATTGACGAAGGAGAGGTCGTCCTTGACCCAGAGGCCGGTGCGAAATTCCTGGGCCACCAGGGCGCTGGTGGCCTTGAGCCGCAACTGCTGGGCCGCCTTCTCGGCCGGCGGCGCGACGAACTCGCCGAAAACGAACGTCAGCACCACGAAAACCATGCCCACTTTGCCCAGACTCAGAAGCATGGCGCGCGTTGACAATCCGGACGCCCGCAAGACCGTGATTTCCGAATGGCGCGCCAGCAGCGTGAGTCCGTACAGCGTCCCGATCAGCACCGCGATCGGGAAAAGCTCATATACCCGCCCCGGCATGGTCAGCACCACGAAAATGACCGCGTGCTGCAATTGATAGCCGCCCTTGCCCAGAGCCTCGAATTCGTGGATCAGGTCGAAAAAGGAAAACAAAGCCAGAAAGGCCGCGAGCACGAGTGCGGTCGCGGCATAAATCTCCCGCGCCATATAGCGCTCATAGACGTCGAGCTGGGTCAGCGCCACAGGCGTCCCCAGGAGAAAGTGAATACCCGGCGCGAAAACAGCAACAGCAACGCGACGAACATGGCCACATGCACGGCCCAGATGCCGACCTCGAAACGCAGCTTGCCCTGGATCACCCACGCCTGGCTGACGCTGATGAGATTGCTGTAGATCATGTAGGTGAGGAGGGCGAAGATCAAGTTGTTGGTGCGGCCGGCGCGCGGATTGACGAAAGACAAGGGTATCGCCAATAGCGCCAGGTTCAGGGCCGCCAGGGGTATGCCCAGGCGCCAGAGCAGTTCCCCGAGATTGGCCGGCGTCGGATGGCGCAGCAGTTCCCAGACCGGCAGATTCTTCGGTGTTTCCTCGATGCCGCGGGCCTCCTTGGTCTCGGTGCGCACGGCATAGCGCTCGAATTCCATGACTCGGTACTCGGCGGTGCCGGCGGTGCCCTCGTAGCGGCGACCGCGGTCGAGCACCAGAAACTTGTCGCCGTTGGGCAGAGTCTCGCTATGTCCCGACGCTGCCGCCATGATGCCCAACCGGCCATGCTGTATCGAACTGATGAACACGTTCTTGACGCGCCCCTGGTCGCCGGCCACTTCCTCGACGAAGAACACCCGATCCGCGACCGCCGATTCGTTGAAGGCCCCCGGCGCCACCCGCGCGACATCGTCACGCTGATCCATGCGCTGGCGGTACTCCGTGCTTTTCATGAGCGCCCAGGGTGAGAGAAACACCGACAAGGCGGCGATCGCGGCGACGAGGGGCAGGGAAAACCGAAGTACCGGCTTGACCCAGGCGGTAAGCGAAAGCCCGGCCGAGAACCAGACCACCATTTCCGAATCGCGGTAGGCGCGCGACAGCGTCAGCAGCACCGAGACGAACAACGTCAGGGACAGCACCACCGGCAGATAGCTGATGGCACCGAAACCCAGCAACGCGACCACGGCCTCCGAGGCGAGCTTGCCGCCTGCCGCCTGCCCGAGAAGGCGGATCAACTGCGTGGTCAACAGGATTGCGAAGAGTGCAACAAAAACAGCAACGGCCGTCTGGGTAAATTCCCTGAGGGCGGCGCGATCGAAGATCATCGAGGTTTTGACTTTTATCGAAAAGTTTGGGGATAATCGCGGAAACTCAATTCAGCCACGAAAACCTACGGCTTTCCCCATTCCGACGTAAAGGAGTGACACGTGGAATTTAGCATAAAAAGCGGCAGCCCGGAAAAGCAGCGCAGCGCCTGCGTCGTGGTCGGCGTCTTCGAGCCGCGCAAACTGTCGATCCCGGCCGAAGTCATCGACAACGCCGCGCGCGGCTACCTTTCCGATCTCTTGCGCCGCGGCGACATGGAGGGCAAGGCCGGATCGACGCTGCTGCTCCACAACGTTCCCGGCACCGAGGCCGATCGCATCCTGCTGGTAGGCCTGGGCAAGGAGAAGGAGTTCCGTGAAAAGGAATACCGCGGTGCCATCGCCACCGCAGTGAAGACCCTGAACGAAACCGGGGGCTTCGACGGCACGATCTATCTCACCGAACTGACGCTGAAGAAGCGCGACGTCGCCTGGCGCGTACGCCAGGCGGCCATCGTCGTCCAGGAAACCCTCTATCGCTTCGACCAGATGAAGTCGAAGAAGGAAGAAGTGCGCCGCCCCTTGCGCAAAATCACTTTCTGCGTCGAACGCCGCAATGAACTGGAAAGCGCCGAGCAAGCGCTCGCCGAAGGCCAGGCCATTGCCGAAGGCATGAGTCTGACCAAAAACCTGGCCAACCTGCCGAGCAACGTCTGCACTCCGACTTACCTGGCGGAACAGGCGGAAGCGCTCGCCGCCGCCTACGGCTTGGGCGTCGAGATTCTCGAGCGCGCCGACATGGAAAAGCTCGGCATGAATACCCTGCTTTCCGTCGCCAAGGGTTCGCACCAGCCGCCCAAGTTCATCGTCCTCAAGTACGCCGGCGGCAAAAAGGACAGCAAGCCCGTCGTCCTGGTCGGCAAAGGCATCACCTTCGATACCGGCGGCATATCGCTCAAGCCGGCGCCGGAAATGGACGAAATGAAGTACGACATGTCGGGGGCCGCCAGCGTGCTCGGCACCTTGAAGGCCGTGGCGGAAATGAAGCTGCCGATCAACGTCGTCGTCGTCGTGCCGACCACCGAAAACATGCCGGGCGGCGGCGCCAGCAAACCGGGCGACATCGTCACCTCGATGTCCGGCCAGACCATCGAAATCCTCAACACCGACGCCGAGGGCCGCCTCATCCTCTGCGATGCCCTCACCTACGCCGAGCGCTTCGAACCGGCGTGCGTCATCGACGTCGCCACGCTCACCGGCGCTTGCGTCATCGCCCTCGGCCACGTCGTCACCGGCCTGCTCGCCAACAACGAGCCCCTGGCGCGCGAACTGCTCGAAGCGGGACAGGACGCCTACGACCGCGCCTGGCAACTGCCGCTGTGGGACGATTACCAGGAGCAATTGCAGAGCAATTTCGCCGACATGGCCAACATCGGCGGCCGCGCCGCCGGCACCGTCACCGCGGCGTGTTTCCTCTCGCGCTTTGCCAAGAAGTACCCGTGGGCCCACCTCGACATCGCCGGCACCGCCTGGAAGTCGGGCAAGGAGAAAGGCGCCACCGGCCGGCCGGTGCCGCAGTTGACGCATTTCCTGCTGGCGCGCGCCGCCGGCGAGAAATGACCAGCATCCTGTTCCTGTCGAACGCAAGCAATCGCCTGCACGCCGCGGCGGCCTGGCTTGCCGCGGCATGGCAGGAACGCAAGGCCGTGCTGGTATTTGCGCCCGAACGCGACGTCGCGGAGCGCCTCGACCACTTGCTGTGGACGCAGCACGCCACGGGCTTCCTGCCCCATTGCCGCGCCGATTCGCCGCTCGCCGCAGAAACACCGATCTTGATCGCCGACAATCTCGATCGCCTGCCGCAAGACCGCTGCCTGCTCAACCTGAGCAACGAAGTCCCGCCGGGCTTCTCGCGCTTCGAACAACTCGTCGAAATCGTCAGCATCGACGACCGCGACAGCGTACCGGCCCGCGACCGTTTCCGCTTCTATCGCGAGCGCGGCTACGCCATGGACACCCGCAACGTGGCGGCGGACGCCTGACGTGGCCGCGAACGACGACCTGCTCGAGAAGGCCGATGCCCTGATGCGGCGCCATCGCGTCTTTGTCGCCGGTGCCGCCGGCGCGGCAGCGGACGCCCCGCATGAAGACGTCCCGGTGCTGACCGAGGT
>JACRPB010000113.1:3440-4149 GCA_016214175.1 Rhodocyclales bacterium | reverse complement strand
ATACCTCGGGAAGTCGCTTGGCGCTGTTCGCGCGCAAGCCCGCGCCGATACAGGTGACTTATCTCGGGCACCCCGCCACCACCGGTGTTGCCGCCATCGACTACCGAATTAGCGACGACGTCGCCGATCCGCCGGGGCTTACCGAGGACCATTACGCCGGGCAGTTATGGCGTCTGCCGGGCTGCTTCCTGACCTACCGGCCGGCGGCTGACGCGCCGTCGGTCGCCGAGCCGCCGGTGATCGCCAAGGGCCATGTCACATTTGGCAGTTTCAATAATCTCCTGAAGGTCTCGGCGCCCGTTATTGAGGCCTGGGCGCGCATTCTACTGGCGGTGCCGGGAGCGACACTGTTGCTCAAGGGCTTTGCCTTCAACGCCCACCATGGACGGCAACGTGTCGCCGCCGAGTTCGCCCGCTGGGGCATAGACGAATCCCGGTTGCGCCTCCAGGATTGGCGGGCTGCCGCCAACGACCATCTAGCCGCCTACAGCGAAATCGACATTGCCCTTGATCCCTTTCCCTACAACGGCACCACGACAACCTGCGAAGCCTTCTGGATGGGGGTGCCGGTCGTCACCCTGGTCGGTGACCGCCATTCCTGTCGTGTCGGCGCCAGCCTACTGCGCTGCGTCGGACTAGACGACCTGGCCTGCGGTTCACGCGACGACTATGTCGCCACCGCCGTGGCGCTGGCGGCGGACGGCGCGCG
>JACRPB010000113.1:0-3431 GCA_016214175.1 Rhodocyclales bacterium | reverse complement strand
GACGGCGCGCGCCTGCGCGAACTGCGTGCAACTCTGCGCGACCGCGTGCGCGTTTCGGCGCTCATGGACCATGCCGGCTTCGCACGCAAGCTAGAGGCGGCCTACCTGTCCATGTGGCGAGCGCATGCACCCGAGGCCGGGGATGAGACGGCAAGACTTGCCCAGCCGGCAGAGAATCTGCGGCTGCACATCGGCGGGCACGAAGCTCGTCCGGGCTGGAAGATACTCAACATAAGTCCGGGATCCCAGGTCGATTTTGTGGGCGATATTCGTGATCTCTCGATGTTTCGGCCCAACTCGGTGGCCGAAATTTACGCCAGTCACGTTCTCGAGCATGTGGACCAGAAATCGATGCCGAACGTATTGCGCGGACTTCGTCGGATCCTGCGCAAGCCTGGTGGGTGCCTGATGATCTCGGTGCCGGACCTTGAGGTCCTTTGCCGTCAGTTTCTCGACGCCGGACTGGACGCGACCGCACGCGTTCATGTCATGCGCATGATGTTCGGAGGGCAGGTGGATGCACACGACCATCATCAGATTGGCCTCTATTTCGACCACCTCGCCGACCTATTAACAATGGCGGGGTTTCATGACATTCGCCGCGTCGAATCCTTCGGTCTGTTTGACGATACCAGTGACTACGCGCCCTATGGGCTTCGAATCAGCCTCAATATCGTAGCCAGAGCCTGATCCACGAGTTTGACAAAGGGAGCGCACGTGCCTGCGCCATCGTGAGACTAATGGTGACGATAAATGTCGAGATAGATTTTGCCTGCTTGCCGTAGCGGGTTCTGTTGCAGGTCGTGTCCGATTCCTTGTCGCGGTACGACCATGAGAGCGTTCAATATGCGTTCATGGGTGCAACCATGGCGGGAATGAGTATTCGCGGCCTCGACGCTAGAGCGCCAGGCCGAACAGGAGGGCAGCAGCCTCAACAGCCTGGTGCTGCGTTTGTTGCGGAGCGGTGGTGTGGCCTCCGAGCGCGGCTTGCGGAAGTTCGACGACCTCGATGCACTCGCAGGTACATGGAGCGCAGAGGAAGCGCAGGCATTCGAGCGCAACACGGCTGCGTTTGGCGAAGTCGACACCGCGCTCGGGAGGTAAGCGATGCGTCCCATCGACCTCGACACCAACGGCTACGCCGCCTTCATGAGGGGTGATGCCGCCATCGTCGACGCCCTCCGCCACGCGCCCGTGATCCTGGTGTCGGTCACCGTGTTGGGCGAACTGTTGGGCAGTTTTGCTGCCGGCCAGCGCGAGGGGGCCAACCGCACCGAACTGACTCGATTTCTCGATTCGCCGCGCGTGAAAGTGGTTCCCAGCAGTGCAGCCACCGCCGCTTGTACGCCCTGATCTACGGCGCTTTGCGCAGGAAAGGCCAGCCCATTCCCACCAACGACTTGTGGATCGTCGTCAGAAGCTTGGAGCACGGCGCTGCGCTGCTGACGCTTGACGCGTGTTTCAAGAACATCGACGGCTTGAGCGTTGGCGCGCGGCTGGAGGATTTCATTCCTTGAGCGTGGCTGTCCTAGAGCGTGGCTTGCCCGGTGATGCGTGATGCAATACCATCTGGCATCACTGTCAACACAGGCTTCTTCCGGGATTGCGACCGCGCCATGCGCCTGACCACCGAACACACGCTCGGCACTCTGCGCGCCGCCAACGTCATGCGGCTCGATCCGGCGCGCCGCGGCGGCGACATCGACGTGCTCGTCCCCACCGAGGCGCCGGCTTTCGAGACTTCGCAGCGCATCGCCACGCGCTTCTTCTCGCGCTGCGAGGAAAAGATCGACGTGGTCGTGATGAATCCGGCGCGGCTGACCGCAGAGCAGACAGACTTTCTCGCGCGCATCCGCAAGGCGAGGATCGCATGAGCACCGAACCCCTGCTGTTGGCTTCGCGTTTGACGCTGCTGGCTTCCGTGGTCGAGCGAGGAGGTGCGGAGTTTCAACGGCTGCGCGGCAAAGTAGTCGGATTCGAGTGAGCGCTAGCGGCCATAATCGCGGGTGCGTGGGGAGCGCGTCGGGGGATTGGAAGACGAAAGACTGAGGAAGCTCAAACTGGTCTGTTCCCGCTTTTCTGTTTTTCGATAGGTACGAATGGATATCTCGACATGAACACCATCGTAATCGAACATGTCGCAATCGCCGAACTTCCCGAAGCTTGGCGCAAGCGTCTGCCCGTGACACAAAAAGCGCGAGTAAGGGTTGTTATAGAGGAGGGAAGCAACATCGCGACGACCTGGCAGATGTCGCCGGCAATTTGCGCACTCTGCGTGTACCACGCTACGAATGAGCCGGATCATGCGCGAGCTGCTTATCCGCGAATTGCGAATTGGAGCCTGGCCCCATTGTTGCGAATTTTGCCGATAAGGCGCGTCACGAAAGCGTCGGCGAGCCAATATGCGGGGAGAAATTGAGATGAATCGGATGTTTTTGCGTAGCGGGAAAGCGTGGTCTGCTCGTGCTCTTGTTCGGGGGGTTCTCATATGGGTGGCGGTATCCGTATACAGCGTTACCGCCAGTGCTCTGACGCAGACCGCGAGCCCGTCTACCTGCGTGAATTCCGATACCGGAGACAACGATTGGACCAACTCCGGCAATGCGGCATCGAGCAACAATAGATACGCCACTGTGAGTCTGGACGACGGCGAGCAATCCGATTACCTGCAATGTACGAACTTCAATTTCACCATCCCTTCGAGTGCTACGATCAACGGCATTACGGTGAGCATCGAGCGCAAGTCAACTGCCACCAACACGGCGGATCGACGGGTGCGCATCGTCAAAGGCGGTACGCGGGGCAGTGACGATCTTGCCAGCTCGACGGGCTATCCGTCCTCCGATACGGTGGCGGCCTATGGTGGCTCAGCCGCGCTATGGAGCGAAACCTGGACTGCCGCCGATATCAATAGCACCGGCTTCGGTGCCGCCCTGAGCGCCGAAAAGACGGACAATTCGGGTGGCGCGCGAACCGTTTCTATCGACCACATAGAGATTACCGTCGATTACACAGAGGGCGGTGGCGTCGTTTCCGGCGGCTGTACGGAGAGCACCGTCGGGAGCGATACGCTCATCACCTGCACCAGCAGTGGTACTTTCACGGCACCGTCAGGCGTTACCCGGGTACGCTACTTGGTGGTCGCGGGCGGCGGCGGCGGCGGCGGCATCGGCAGCGACGACGAAGAAGGTGCCGGCGGCGGCGGCGGCGGGGGCGTGAAGACGGGAACCAGCCTGACCGTGACAGCGGGAACCACGTACAACGTAACGGTCGGCAGCGGCGGCACGACCAGCAGCAATTCGGACGGCAGCGACGGCGGCAACTCGACGTTTTCGACGGTGACAGCAACAGGCGGCGGCGGCGGCGCCCGTGAAGGCGGTCACGATGGCAGTAGCGGCGGTTCCGGCGGCGGCGGCAGTGGCAACGGCAAT
>JACRPB010000112.1 GCA_016214175.1 Rhodocyclales bacterium | reverse complement strand
GGGCGTCGGCAAGGAGCATGCGGCGGCCGAGCTGCACCGCATCGGCGCGCACGGCGCGGCCGCGCCCTTCGTCGCCGTCAATTGCGGCGCCATCAGCGAATCGCTGGTCGAGTCGGAACTCTTCGGCCACGAAAAGGGCGCCTTCACCGGCGCCATCAAGCCCAAGCGCGGCGTCTTCGAGCAGGCCAACGGCGGCACGCTGTTCCTCGACGAAATAGGCGAGCTGTCCCTGCCGCTGCAGGTGAAGCTGCTGCGCGCCGTGCAGGAGCGCTGCGTCGTCCGCGTCGGCGGCGAGCAGCCCATCCGCATCGACCTGCGCCTGATCTGCGCCACCAACCGCGACCTCAAGGAAATGGTCGAGGCCGGCCAGTTCCGCGAAGATCTCTACTACCGCATCAACGTCATTCAACTGAAGATTCCGCCCTTGCGCGAACGCCGCGAGGACATCCTGTGGTTCGCGCGCATGTTCATCGACGAGTTCGCCGTCCGCAGCGGCGGCAGCGGCTTCCGCCTGACGCCGCGCGCCGAGCCGGTGCTGCTCGACTATCCCTGGCCCGGCAACGTGCGCGAACTGCGCCACGCGGTGGAGCGCGCCTGCATCGTCGCGAACGGGCCGGCGCTGGGACCGGAGGCCTTCTTCGGCGAAGGCCTGACGCCCTGGGTGCCGCCCGCCGCCGACGGCAACCTGGCCGCCTATCTCCACGAATGCGAGCGCAACTACATCGCCCAGGCCCTGCTGCTCAACGGCGGCCACATGACGCGCACCGCGGAAAGCCTCGGCATCAGCCGCAAGAGCCTGTGGGACAAGATGCGGCGGCTGGGCATGTCGGGCGCCGCCGGCGACTGAGGCGCCGCCGGCGCGGTCAATCCGCGGCCGCGGTCTGCTTGAACGGCAGGTGCAAGGCCATTTCCTCCGCATAGTCGCGCAGCGCGCAGTCCTCGCGCGCGAGGAAGCGCGCGACGACGTCGCGCATGCGCGGCGCGGCGATCCAGAATGCGGACCAGGTCGCCATCGGCTCGAAGCCGCGCGCGACCTTGTGTTCCCCCTGGGCGCCGGGTTCGAAGCGCTGCAAACCGTGCGCGATGGCGTAGTCGATGCCGGCGTAGTAGCACAGCTCGAAGTGCAGGCCGGGCAGGGCGACGTCGCTGCCCCAGTGCCGCCCGTAGAGAGTCGTCGCGTCGCGATAGCAGATCGCCGACGCGACCGCTTGCGCGCCCTGGTAGGCGACGAAGACCACCATGCGCCGCGCCAGCCCGGCGCCGACGCGGCGGAAGAACTCCGGCGCAAAGGCCGGATGATTGCCGTAGCGTACGAAGGTGTCGCGGTAGTGGCGATGGAGCGCGCGCCATAGCGGCGCGTCGATTTCGTCGCCATGGCGCGTCTCGATGCGCAGGCCGGCCTCGGCGACGGCGCGCCGTTCGCGTTTCAGCTTCTTGCGCTTGGCGGCGGTGAAGCCGGCGAGGAAGTCCTCGAAGTCCTGGTAGCCGCGGTTGCGCCAGTGGAACTGGACGCCGCGCCGCAGCAGCAGGCCGGCGGCCTCCAGTTGCGCACGGTCGGCCTCGCGCACGAACAGGCATTGCCAGCACGATGCGCCGCACGCGGCGGTCAGCTCGATCGCCGCCGCGATCAGGGCGGCGCGAACGTCCGTCGCGGCGCCGGCCGCCAATAGTCGCGGCCCCGGCGAGGGCGTATAAGGCACGCCGCTGACCAGCTTCGGGTAGTAGTCGAGCCCCGCTTGCCGCCAGGCGTGATCCCAGTTCCAGTCGTGCGAGAAGTCGCCGAAGGAATGTGGGCGCAGATAAAGCGGCAGCAGGCCGGCGAGGCCACCGGCGGCGTCGCGCAGGGCGAGGTGCGTCGGCTGCCAACCCAGTTCCGCGTCCGCGGCGCCGGTGCGTTCCGCGGCGCCGAGGAACTCGCGGCTGACGAAGGGATCGCCGTCGGTCGCCAACTGCCGCCAATCGGACTCCGGCAGATCGAGTGCGCCGGGGAGGACGACGGGGTGGAACACGCGAGGAAGGTTTGCGGATGAGACCAGTCCGGCGGCGAGCGTGCCGCGGCGCGGCGTATCCAGTGGGCGCACGGCCGTGCGCGGCAGGGCTAGTGGCCGGGTTCTTCGGGGAGCGACGTACCGGTGAACAGCGCCTCCCACGCCGAGTCGAACGGAAACTCCTCATGGGGTTCCGGCAGCGGACGCATGTCGGCTGCGGAGCGCGGCTGGGCGCAGGCCTGGCGGAGGTCGGCGGTGGTCGTGCCCGATTTCGCCGTGAGATCGCAGAGTTCGTTCAAGGTGATCATGGTGGTTGTCCTCGCGGATGTGTCTACGCGGCCAAGATAAAATACCCGACAATATAAGTCAACTAAATTATCGGGCAGCCGGGCGATTCGGCGGCCGCCAGTGTCCGGCATATACTCACGGCGTTTTCATGCCGAGGGCACTCCTCCACGCCCCATCGTCGCCACCGATCACAAGCGGATCGCGATTCTCTATCTGATCGGTTCGATCGCCGCCTTCGTCATCGCCGGCGTCGTCGCCTTGCTGATGCGCGCCGAACTGTCCGCCGTCGGGCCGACGCTCACCGCCAATCCGACCACCTACAACGTCTGGCTCTACGTCCATGGCACGCTCTTGATTCTGGGCGTCCAGATCCCGGCGCTGACGGGCTTCCTGCCGAACTACTGCGTGCCGCTGATGATCGGCGCCAAGGAGGTCGCCTTCCCGCGCCTGAACGCCTTTTCGGTCTGGCTGTTCTACATGGGGCTGATCCTGGCGCTGCTGACTTTCGTCATGCCCGATCCGCCGGACGTCCTGTGGACCGGCTATCCGCCGTACTCGACGATCACCACCGGCAGCACCGCCTTCTTCACCCTGACCGTGCTGTTGATCGGCTTCGCCTCGATCCTCGCCGGCATCAACCTGCTGACCACCATCATCTACATGCGCGCGCCCGGCGTGACCTGGAACAAGCTCAACGTCTTCGTCTGGGCCACGGCCGGTTCCTTCGTCATGCAGTTGATCTACGTGCCGGTACTCGGCGCGTCGGTGCTGCTGCTGAGCTTCGACAAGTACATCGGCACCGGCTTCTTCGATCCGACCAACGGCGGCGACGTGCTGACCTACCAGAACCTGTTCTGGTTCTACTCGCATCCGGCGGTGTACGTGATCTTCGTGCCCTTCTTCGCCATCATCATGGAAATCTTCGCCACCTTCGCCAAGAACCCCATCTTCAACTACAAGGTGGCGGTCTATGGCGGCATCTGGTGCCTGGTGGCCATTTCCGGCGAGGTCTGGATCCATCACATGTACGCCTCCGGCATGCCGGACTGGCTGCGTCTGGTGCAGATGGTGACGACGCTGTTCGTCTCGGTGCCGGTGGGCCTGCTCACCATCAGCCTCCTGGGCACGCTGTATCGCGGCTCGATCACCTTCGAAGTGCCGATGCAGTATGCGCTGTGCACCTTCTTCCTGTTCCTGGTCGGCGGCCTCACGGGAATTCCGCTGGCGGTGGCGTCGCTGGACGTCAATCTGACCGACACCTACTACGTCGTCGGCCATTTCCATTACGTCATGGCCCTGACCGGCACCTTGGCCATCTTCGCCGGCATCTATTACTGGTTCCCGAAAATGACGGGCCGCATGTTCAATGCGACCTGGGCCAGGATCGGCCTGCTGCTCAACTTCGTCGGCGCCAACGTCGTGTTCGCGCGCATGATGAGCGTCGGCATCCGCGAGGGCCTGCCGCGCCGCTACTACGACTGGGCGCAGTTTCCGCAAGTGGCGGGCGACCAACTCCTCATGACCGCGGGTTCGGCGATCCTCGCCCTCGGCTTCGCCATCACCCTGGTGAACTGGATCGTCGGCGCCGTCGCCGGCCGCCAGGCGGCGGAGAATCCCTGGGGCTCCAAGTCGCTTGAGTGGACCACGGTGTCGCCGCCGCCGCCGGGCAACTGGCCGACGCCGCAGGAACTGGCCGCGGACTGGAGTCCCTATGCCTACGGCAAGCGTTGAACCGCAGCTCCGAGGATGACACCATGGAACGCATCACCATCTCGCTCGACGAAGACCTCGTTCGCGAATTCGACCGCCTGATCGAGCAGCGCGGCTACAGCAACCGTTCCGAAGCGATGCGCGACCTGCTGCGCCAGCATCTCGAACAGGCGCGCCAGGCCAGCAACGACGCCGCGCATTGCGTCGCCAACCTCTGCTACGTCTACAACCACCACGAGCGCGAACTGGCGGAACGGTTGACCGAACTCCAGCACGGGCACCACGATCTCACCGTGGCCACCATGCACGCCCACCTCGACCACGACAACTGCCTGGAGAGCGTGATCCTCAAGGGACCGACCGCCGCCGTGCGCAGCTTCGCCAACGTGCTGACGGCCGAACGCGGTGTGCGCCACGGCAGCCTCAACGTCGTCTCGGTCGAGGTCGACCGCGGCAGCCATACGCACGGCTATGCGCCCAAGGGCGCCAAGGCCCATGCGCATCTGCACCTGAAACCCAAGGTCTGAAGCCATGCGCGAAAAGACGCCGCCGCTTCTCGACAGCCTGGCCGCGGCCGCCGGCGCGGCGGCGGAGGACCGCGTCTGGCTCGACGTCATCCACAAGATGGACGAGGTCTACAACGACCTCATCAAGTACGAAGTTGCGCTCGAAGAGAAGAACGCCGCGCTCGAAGACACGCAGCAGTTCATCTCTTCGGTGCTGACCTCGATGTCGGACATCCTGCTGGTGTGCAGCCGCGCCGGCGTCATCGAAAGCGCCAACCAGGCGCTGCTGACGCTGACCGGTAAGACCGAGGACGAACTGCGCGGCCGGCCGATATTCGACCTATTCGCCGACGAGGCCTCGCGCCAGCGCGCGCAGCGCCATTTCGCCGGCCATCCCGGCGACAAGCTGGCCGACTGCGAACTGCAACTGTGCAGCGCCGAAGGCACGCCGGTGCCGGTTTCGCTCAACTGCACGCCGCGCTATAGCACCGTCGGCAAGCTGCTCGGCATGGTCGTCACCGGCCGTCCGGTGGGCGAGCTGCAACGCGCCTACCAGGCCTTGCGCCGCACCCACGAAGAACTCAAGCACACCCAGCAGCAACTGCTGCACTCCGAGAAAATGGCGTCGCTCGGCCGCCTCGTCGCCGGCGTCGCCCACGAGCTCAACAACCCGATCAGCTTCGTGCTCGGCAACGTCGTCGCGCTGCGAAAATACGCCAGGCGCATCGGCGAGTATCTGGCGGCGGTGCATGGCGACATGCCGGCCGCCGCGCGCGAGGCGCTGAAGCGGGAACTGCGCATCGAGCGCATCCTGGCCGACCTGCCGTCACTGATCGACGGCACCGTCGAAGGCGCCGAGCGCACCCGCGACATCGTCGACGGCCTCAAGCGCTTCTCCGCCGTCGACCGCGACCAGCCCGAGCGTTTCGATCTGGTGCCGGTGATCGAGCGCGCCGTGCATTGGGTGACCAAGGCGGCGGCGGAACGCTTTCAGGTCGAACTGAACCTGCCGCTGCCGCTCCACGTCGTCGGTTCGCCCGGCCAGATGCAGCAGGTGGTGATGAATCTGGCGCAGAACGCGGTCGATGCGACGGCCGGGGTGCCGGCGGCGCGGCTGGCCGTGACGGCGCATGGCGCGGACGGCAAGGCCGTCGTCGAGTTCCGCGACAACGGTCCCGGCATCGGCGAAGAAAACCTCGGCCGCATTTTCGATCCCTTCTTCACCACCAAGCCGGTCGGCAAGGGCACCGGCCTCGGCCTGGCGATCAGCTACGGCATCGTCGAACGCCACGGCGGCACCCTCGCCGCCGCCAACCATGACGGCGGCGGCGCCGTGTTCACGCTGCAACTGCCGCTCGCCTGAATCGCGCTTGTCTTCGGTAGGAAGATTGATATAAACTTCCTACCGTTCGCACGGGAGGAGGCGAGAACACCATGGATGCGTTGCCGCAGGATTTCCTGGCGTTGGCCGGCGTCGTCTTTCTGTTCGGCATGAAGCACGGTTTCGACGCCGACCATCTCGCCACCATCGACGGGCTGACGCGCTGCAACGCCGCGGCCGGCCAGCGCTGGGCGCGCTATTGCGGCGCGCTGTTTTCGCTCGGGCACGGTGCGGTGGTGATCGGCGTCGCGCTGGCAGCGAGCTTTCTGGCCAAGCAGTGGCAGACGCCGGAATGGCTGCAAAGCTTCGGCGCCTGGCTGTCGATCGCCTTCCTCTTCGCCCTCGGCTTTCTCAACGTGCAGGCGGTGTGGCGCGCCGCGCCGGATCAGGTGGTGCAGCCGGTCGGCTGCAAGGGCCGCCTGCTCGGGCGTCTGGCCGGGGCGGCGACGCCCGGCTGCGTCGCTTTCGTCGGCGCCTTGTTCGCCCTTTCCTTCGATACCCTGACGCAGGCCGCGCTGTTCGCGCTGGCGGCGGCGCAATTCGGCGGCTGGCAGGATGCGCTGCTCTTGGGCCTGCTGTTCATGCTCGGCATGCTGGTCACTGACGGCATCAACGGCTTCTGGATTTCGCGCCTGCTGCGCCGCGCCGACCAGACGGCGCTCCTGGCGTCGCGCGTCATGAGCCTGGCCGTCGGCGGCGTCAGCCTGCTGGTCGGCATGCTCGGCGTGCTGCGGCTGTCGTCGCTGCCGGTGGCCGATTGGAGCGCAGGCAAGGAACTGTACTTCGGCGCCGGCATCCTCGCCGTCATCGCGGCGAGTTTCCTGTTGTCCGTCCGGCTGACGCGCGGCGGCGCGCGGGCCGCGGCCGCCTTGGCCGAGTGACGCCGCGCGCCGGATCGGCCAGGTGCCGATCCGGGGCGGCGCAGCGGCACCTCAACTCGACATCAGCACTGGCAGCGTCATGTGCGCGAGGATGTGGCGCGTGCCGGCGCCGCGGCTGAAGTGCGGGAAGCCGATGTGGCCGTGGGCGCCCAGCGAGCTGCATCGCGGCGCGGGCGCAGGAGGCCTTGGCTTCGTCGCGGTGGGGGTCGAGCGACAGGAGGACCGCACTTTGGCAGCCGACGATCAGCGGCAGCGCGTCGTTGAGCGCGTGGGCGGCTTCCGCCGAGTTGTTCCAGGCGATCAGCGGATGTTGGGCGACGGTGGGAAACTCGCCGACGTAGGGCATGACGAGGATGGGCCGGCCCGAGTTGATCGCGACTTCCTCGGCCAGATGCGGCGGCACCGGGGAAGCGGCATTCTCGTCGACCTGACCGAGAATCGTCAGGTCGAAGAAGCGCGCGTAATAGGCGATCTGGTGCGCGAGCTCCGCGTCGCCGCCCCGATTGACGTCGATCCACTCGCAATCGGCCAGGCCCGCCGTGGCCTGTTCGAACCTGGCTTTGACCGCCGCCGCGGCTTCGACATATTCCTTGCTCGGCCAGTGCGCGACGACGCCGACCGTTTCGGGCGCGGCGCGCTGACCGAACACGCCCGTCAGGCGCGCCTGGTTGCGGCGCGCGATGTCCACTGCCAGATTCAGCCGCACGGCCGTGCGTGCGCCGGCATCCAGATGCACCATCAAGTTCTTCAGCGTCATGGCAACTCCCGTCGTTGTTGTATCGATGGCTTCGATTTTACGCAACTCGCGCGGGTCGTGACGACGGAAGGGGCGATAATCGGTGCCACGATGAGTGCTCCCGTTTTCGATCCCGGTTGCCTGCGCTTGCGCCTGTTGTGGCGGGACGGACGCGCCGGCGCGGTCGACGTCGCATTGGCGCGTCCGAACGCCGTCGTCCTCCTGCGCGGGCGTCCCGCCGACGAGGCGGCGCGCCTGCTGCCGCTGCTCTATTCGATCTGCGGCGCCGCCCAGGGCGCCGCCGCGGCGCTGGCGCTGCGCGCGGCGCGCGGCGAGACCGTCGCCGCCGGCGTCGCCGCCGCGGTGCTGGCCGAGGCGCAGCGCGAACACCTCTGGCGCCTGCTGCTCGACTGGCCCAAGGCCCTGGCGCTACCGGGGCGGGAAGCGCAGTTCATCGCGGCGCGGCGCCGCTTGCAGCAGGGCGACAGCGCCGCCGCCGTCGCCGCCTCCTTGCAGGAGACGTGGCGCGGCATCGCGGCGGCGCTCGGCGCGCAAGCGCCGGTCGCGGCGCACGTGCCGATGTTGCCGCCGCTGACGGCGGCGCAGACGCTCGCTCTGTGGCCGCGGCTGGACGCCGGTTTCGCCGCCGCCCCGACTTACCGCGGCGTTCCGGCCGAAACCGGCGCGCTGGCGCGCCATCCGGACTTGGCTGCCGCGGCGGACCTGCTGGACCGGGTCGGCGCGCGCCTGGCGGACTTCGCCGAGGGGACGGGACTCGGCGCCACCAGCGCGGCAAGCGTCGCGCCCGGCATCGGCCGCGCCGCCGTCGAAACCGCGCGCGGCCTGCTGCTGCACGAACTCGTGCTCGACGGCGACCGCATTGCCGACTACGTCATCGTCGCGCCGAGCGAATGGAATTTCCATCCGGCCGGCGCGCTGCATGCCTGGCTGCAAGGCGCCGCGGCGGCCAGCGCCGACGAACTGCGGCGCAGAGCGGCACTCGCCGTGCTGGCTCTCGACCCCTGCGTCAGATCGGAAATCGAAGTCCGGGAAGCCTGAACGGGCGCGTCAGCGCCGGCGTTGGCGCAGCGCGAAGGCCAGCGTCGCCGCGGCTGTAAACAGCACCGCCGGCAGCGCCAGCCAGTTCAGCGCCTCCCAGCCCTGGCGCGAAATCAGGATGCCGGAGGACAGCGAAGTCAGCGCCTGGACGCCGAAGACGAGGAACTCGTTCACGCCCTGCGCCGTCGCCTTCTCCTCGCTGCGGTAGGTCTCCGTCAGCAGTGTTGTGCCGCCGATGTAGAGAAAGTTCCAGCCGACGCCGAGCAGGAACAGTGCCCACCAGAAGTGCATCACCGTGACGCCGGCCAGGGCGATCGCCACGCAGGCGCACATCAGGGCTGTGCCGGCGCCGATCACGCGCAGCACGCCGTAGCGCTTGATCAGATCGCCGGTGAAGAAGGAGGGCGCGAACATGCCGATCACATGCCATTCGAGGACGAAGGCGGTCTCGGCATAGGGATGGGAGCAGATGTCCATCGCCAGCGGCGTCGCCGTCATCAGGAGGTTCATGACGCCGTAGCCGGCGGCGGCGGCGAGCACGGCGAGCAGAAAGGCCGGCTGGCGGGCGATTTCCGTCAGCGGGCGGCCGCGGTCCTGGCGCTCGGCAGCCGACAGCGGCGGGATGTCGAGGCGACGGATGAAGGCCAGCGCGATCAGCGCGATGAACGCCAGCGACAGGTAGGTGCCGAGATAGGCCGGTTCGAACAGGTTGCGGGTGTGGGTGCTGGCCCAGGGACCGAAGACGCCGCCGAGTATGCCGCCGGCGAGTGTGAGCGAAATGGCGCGGCTTCTCCACTCCGGCGCCGCCGCATCGGCGGCGGCGAAGCGGTATTGCTGGCCGAAGGCCATGTAGCAGCCGCAGCAGGCGGTGCCCAGCGCGAGCAGCGCAAAGCTGCGTTGCGCGATCGCCAGCGCGCACAGCAAGGCGCCGCAGCAGCCCAGCAGCGCCCCCAGCGAGAAGCCGGCGCGGCGTCCGTAACGGCGCATGAAGAGGGCGGCCGGCACCGTCGTCAGCGCGGCGCCGAACACGTAGGTGGTGAGCGGCAGCGTCGCCAGCCCGGCATCGGGCGCGAGCGCGCGGCCGGCGAGCCCGGTGACGGCGACCAGCGAGACGCCCTGGGTGAGCAGCAGGCCCTGGTTGAGCGAGAGCAGCGCGACGTTGCGGTAGGCGGGGAGCATGGCGTGCGAGGCTAACACAAGGCAAGGCGCTGGCGCCGCCGCGCGGCAAAGTTCAGCGGCCATGCCCTTGTCGTTGCGGCATTCCGGCGCCATAGGGAAATCGCGATTCATCGGCGTAGAATCGTCCGGCCGCGCGCTTGTCACGACAGGGGCATTTCTCGGCGGCGAGCAATCTCACTTCATCGGTTCGATATGAATACCCACAACGCGTCTTTCGGCAACATGTCCATCGCCGGCAAGCTCAATGCCGTCATCGTCGTCGCCATCGCCGGCGTTCTCGGCGCGGCCGGGATCTTCCTCAGCGTCTGGCTGAGCAGCCAACTGGAGGCGCGCAGCGTGGCCGAGCTGCAACGCACCAATCGCCAGGTCGTCGACATGATCGACGCCTATGCCGCGGCGCTCGAACGCTCCGCCGAGATGCTGGGCGGGCAGTTCGCCGCCGGCTTGCCGAAGCGGCTTGCGCTCGACGGCGCCCGCATGCTGCAAACCGCCGGCGGCAGTTTCCCGGCGCTGCATGGCGGCGATACGGTCCTCAACAACAATTTGGCGCTGGTCGATGCCTTCACCGCCACCACCGGCGGCGTCGCCACGGTGTTCGTGCGCCAGGGCGACGACTTCTTTCGCGTCGCCACCTCGCTCAAGAAGCAGGACGGCGAACGCGCGATGGGCACGCCGCTGGGCGCCAAGCACCCGGCGTTCGCGCCGGTGACCGCCGGTAATCCCTATACCGGGCGCGCCAGCCTGTTCGGCCGCGAGTACATGACGCGCTACATTCCGCTCAAGGACGAGGCCGGCCAGGTGATCGGCATCGCCTTCATCGGCATGGATTTCACGGACGGCATGCAGGCGCTGAAGAAGAAGGTTCTCGGCATCAAGGTCGGCGAAACCGGCTACGTCTTCGCGCTCGACGCGGTCAAGGAGCCGGGCATGGCGATGATCCATCCGGCGGCCGAGGGCAAGAATCTCGGCGAGGCGAAGGACAGCAACGGCCGCCTCTTCGTCAAGGAAATGCTGGCCATGAAGCAGGGCGTGATCCGCTACGACTGGGCCAACAAGGAGCGCGGCGAAACCGCGACGCGGCAGAAGGTCACCGTGTTCGACACCTACGACAAGTGGGGCTGGCTGGTCGGCACCGGCAGCTATCTCGACGAATTCGTGCGCGACGTGCGCAGCCTGCAAATCCAATTCGCCATCGCCGGCCTGGTGGTCGCCGCCGCGCTGGTGGGCGCCGTGTTCTTCGCTACGCGGCGCTGGGTCAGCAGTCCGCTCGGCGAGGCGCTGGCGCTGACCCGGCGCGTCGCCGACGGCGACCTCACGGTGTCGGTGCGGGCGACGAGCCGCGACGAAGTGGGCCAGCTTCTCACCGCGACCAACGCCATGTGCGTGCAGTTGCGCGGCATGGTCGGCGAGGTGAACGAGGGCATCGGCAGCCTGGCGGACGGCGTGCGCAAGCTGGCGAGCGCGTCGCAGGAAGTGGCGCACGGTTCCGGCGAACAGAGCGATGCCGCTGCCGCCATGGCCGCAGCGGTGGAGGAAATGACGACCAGCATCGACGTCGTGTCGAGCAATGCCCAGGAGGCGCGGACGATGGCCGAGAAGTCCGGCGTCGTCTCCGGCAGCGGCGCCGCGGTCATCGATTCCGCGATCCAGGGCATGGGCAGCATCGCCGCCACGGTGCGCGAGTCGTCGACGGTGGTGGCGCGGCTGGGCGAGCAGTCGCGCGAGATTACCAGCATCGTGAACGTCATTCGCGAAATCGCCGACCAGACCAATCTGCTGGCGCTCAACGCCGCCATCGAGGCGGCGCGTGCCGGCGAGCAGGGGCGCGGCTTCGCCGTCGTCGCCGACGAAGTGCGCAAGCTCGCGGAGCGCACGACGCAATCGACGCAGGAGATCGCGGCGATGGTCGACCAGATCCAGAACGGTGCGAACAATGCCGTCGACAGCATGAACGTCGGCGTCAAGCAGGTTGAGGAGGGCGTCGATCTCGCCAACAAGGCCGGCGCCAGCATCGCCGAGATCAAGCACGGCGCCGCCAGCGTCGATGTCGCCGTGAGCGGAATTTCCGACGCGTTGCGCGAACAGACCGTCGCCGCCCAGGACATCGCCGGCAACGTGGCGCGCATCGCGCAACAGGCCGAGCGCAACCACACCCAGGCGCAACAAACCTCGACTACCGCCGCCGACCTCGAACGCATCGCCGAGCGGCTGCGGCAGAGCATCGCGAAGTTCCGGACCTGAGCGCGCCTACTCGGAGCGCAGCGCTTCCAGCGGGTCGAGCCGCGCTGCGCGCCTGGCCGGCATCACCCCGGCCAGCAGGCCGATGGCGACTGCGGACAGTTCGGCGATCAGCGCATACGACCAGAGCAGCTTGACCGGCAGGGCCGGCACGACCAGCTTGATGATCCCGGCCAGCGACCAGCCCAGCGCGAGGCCGGCGATGCCGCCGGCCGCGGCCAGCAGCGCCGCTTCGCCGAGAAAGATGAGCAGGATGCGCCGTTGCGTCGCGCCGATGGCGCGCAGCAAGCCGATCTCGGCCGTGCGCTCGGAAACGGCGATGGTCAGGATGGTGAGGATGCCGACGCCGCCGACCAGCAGCGAGACGGCGCCGATGGCGGCGACGGCGAAGGTGATGGCGTTCAGAACCGTGCCGAACACTTCCAGCATCTTCTGCTGCGGCGTGACGGTGAAGTCCTCGCGGCCGTGGCGGGCGATCAGGATGTGCTTGATGCCTTCCTCGACCGCGGCCAGCGGCGCCGTTGCGGCGTAGGTGACCTCGATTTCCATCAGCGTGTCGCGGTTGAACATTTCGAGGGCGCGGCCGACCGGAATATAGACCGTGTCGTCGAGATCGAAGCCCAGCACCTGGCCCTTGGGCGCCATGATGCCGACGACGCGATAGCGCTCGCCGCCGATGCGGATGCGCGCTCCGAGCGGATTGTCGCCGCCGAAAAGTTCCCGTGCCACCTTGGCGCCGAGGACGACGAAAGCGCGTGCCGTGCGCGGATCGTCGTCGGGCAGGAACATTCCGGCCGCGACCTTGGCGCGGAAGGTATCGGTGAAATGGTGGCCGACGCCGTAGAGCGTGACGCGGCGCGAGCGGCCGCCGTGCTCGACGTCGGCGTTGCCCTGGATCAGCGGATTGACGAACTCGATATAGGGCGCGCGCCGCAGCGCGAGGGCATCGTCGATCGACAGCGGGCGCGAGGTGTTCACGGCGCCGAGCGAGCCGCCGTGAGTCATGGTGCGTCCCGGCGTGATGCCGATGAGATGGGTGCCGAACTGGGTGAACTCGTCGATGACGAACTGGTGCAGGCCTTCGCCGATGCTGGTGAGCAGGATCACCGCGGCGATGCCGACGGCGATGCCGAGCGAGGTCAGCGCCGTGCGCAGGCGATGCGCGGCCAGCGCGATGAGGGCGAAGCGGGCGAGGTCGGCGAAGCGCATGGCGCAGCCCTAGCGACGCGACAGCGCCTGCACCGGATCGAGCCGGGCGGCGCGCCGCGCCGGGGCGACCGAGAACAGGATCGCGGTGGCGACAGCGGTGAGCGGGGCCGCGATCACGGCCCACCACGGCGCACTGAAGGGGATGCTCGGATAGAGCTGGCCGATCGCGAGTTGGCCGAGCTTGCCGACCAGCAGGCCGACCGTGGCGCCGCCCAGCGCCAGCATCACGGCTTCGGTGAAGAAGATCATGCGCACCTGGGCGCCGGTGGCGCCGACCGCCTTCAGCAGGCCGATCTCGGCGCGCCGCTGCGCCACGGAAATCAACATCACGTTCATGATCAGGATGCCGGCGACGCCGAGGCTGATGGCGGCGATGCCGCCCACCGCCAGCGTCAGCGCGCCGAGGACGCGGTCGAAGGTGGCGAGCACGGCGTCCTGGGTGATGACGGTGACGTCGCGCTCGCCTTCGTGGCGCGCCTTGAGGATGTCGAGCACGTCCTGCTTGGCCGTCGCCACCTGTTCGCGCCCCTTGGCCTCGACCAGGATGCGGAACAGCGCGTCGGTGTTGAACAGGGCTTGGGCGCTGGCGATCGGCACGATGACGATTTCGTCGGTGTTGAAGCCGAGCGACTGGCCTTGATGGGCGAGGATGCCGACGACGCGGAAGCGGCGGTCGCCGATGCGCAGCCATTCGCCGAGCGCCTGCTGCGCGCCGAAGATCTCGCGCGCCACCTTGGCGCCGATGACGCAGACCGGCTGCGCGTGGTGCGGGTCGCCGGCGGGCAGGAAGTGGCCCTGGGCCAGTTCCATGTGGCGCACTTCGAGCATGTCCGCGGTCGAGCCGAGCACCGGCGATTCGCGCAGCTTGGCGTTCCAGCGCACGTCGCCGCTGCCGACGATCAGCGGCGCGATGCGCTTCACGGCGCGGCTGCGGGTCAGCGCCTGGGCGTCGTCGATGGTGATGCTGCGCGGCGTCTTGCCGACGAGAAAGCCGGGCGCGCTGCCGGCGGTTTCCGAGCGGCCCGGCAGCACGATCAGGAGATGGGTGCCGAGCGAGCCGAACTGGTCGAGCACGTAGCGCCGCGCGCCTTCGCCGAGCGAACTGACGATGACCACGGCGGCAACGCCGATGCCCATCGCCAGCAGGATCAGCAAGGTGCGCGAGCGGCTGCCGCGCAGCACGGTCCACGCATACTGAAGAAGATCGGCGGCACGCATGGGGTTATTCTATGGTCTGGATCGCGGTTTGGCGATCCGTCATGGCGAGAACCACGAGTCGAGAGTCGATAGCCGCTCATGCTTCACAACATTCCCGAAGACGCGTCGGCGGCCGATCCGGCGCTGAACGCGCGCCTCCTCGACCGCTTCTACCACCTGTTCCTCTGGATCTGCGGCGTCTCGCTTGCCGTCGGCGTGCCCTTCGTCTTCGTGCGCAAGCTGGGGCCGGCGCTGGTCATCGTCGGCCTCGCCGCGCTCACGCTCTATTGTCGGCATTTGAATCGCAAGGGACTGCCGCGGCGTTCGCTGACGCTCTTCGCGGCCGTGCTGTGGCCCTGCGTCGCCGGCCTCGCCCTGCTCGGTTCGGCCAACGGCTTCTTCGTCGTCGGCATTTCGCTGGCCCTCGCCGTGGTCTTCGACATTCGCGTCGGCGTGGTCTACGGCGGCAGCCTCATGGCGGTCTGGCTGGCGGCGGTACTGCTGTTCGAGCAGGGCCTCGTGCAGCCCTATTTCCCCTCGCCGCGCTCCGTGCAGTGGTTTCTGGCCGTACTCTCGCTCTGGGTCATCTTGGTGCCGGTGGCCGAACTGGTCGGCGTCATGCGCCGCGCCGTCGCCGAAGCGCGGCGCGAGTCCGGCGAGCGCCGCCTGGCGGAGGAGGCCTTGCGGCGCGAACAGGCGCGCCTGCGGGATTTCTCGGAGAGCTCGTCCGACTGGTTCTGGGAGATGGACGAGAACCTCCGCTTCAGCTATTTCTCCGAGCGTTGCCAGGGCGTTCTCCAGGAAGACACGCGGCTGGCGCTCGGCCGCACGCGCGGCGAACTGATGGCGACCGACGCCGACAATCCGCCGGAACTTTGGCGCGAGCATGAGCGGGTGATCGCGGCGCACCGGCCGTTCCGCGACTTCGAATACCGGCTGCGCAGCCGCGACGGGCAAGTCCATTGGGTCTCGTCGAGCGGCCGGCCGCATTTTCGCGCCGACGGCAGCTTCGCCGGCTATCGCGGCACCGGCCAGGACATCGGCGTGCGCAAGCGCGCCGAGTCCGAACTGGTGGCGGCGCGCGAGGCGGCCCTGGCGGGCAGCCGAGCGAAAAGCGAGTTCCTGGCGACGATGAGCCACGAAATCCGGACGCCGATGAACGGCATCGTCGGCATGGCGCAGTTGCTGGCGGAGACGCCGCTCTCCGCCGAGCAGCGCAGCTTTGCGCGCACCATCACGGACAGCGCCCGCGCGCTGCTGAAGATACTCAACGACATTCTCGACTATTCGAAGATCGAGGCCGGCAAGCTCGACATCGAGGTCGCCGACGTGGACTTGCGCACGCTGCTGGCGGAACTGGCGGCCCTGCTGGCGCCGACGGCGCAGCAAAAAGGCCTCGACTTCCGCTGCGCCGTCGCCGCCGCGGTGTCGCCGTGCGTTCGCGCCGACGCCGGCCGCTTGCGCCAGGTGCTGCTCAATCTTTGCAGCAACGCCGTCAAATTCACCGACGCCGGGGCCGTCGAACTTTGGGTCGGCCCGGCCGCGGCGGCGGCGACGCTGCGCTTCGAGGTTCGCGACACCGGCATCGGCATTCCCGCCGACAAGCGCGAACTCCTGTTCAGTCCTTTCGCCCAGGGCGACGCCTCGACCACGCGGCGCTACGGCGGCACCGGGCTCGGCCTGTCGATATCGCGGCGACTGGTCGAGCTGATGACGGGGCGCATCGGCGTCGACGCCAATCCCGGCGGCGGCTCCGTCTTCTGGTTCGAAATTCCCGCCGCGGCGAGCGTTACCCTGCCGATGGCGCCCGCGGCAGAGCTGCCCGCGGCGGAACTGCCGGCGCCGTCGCAGCCTTTGCGCATCCTCATCGTCGAGGACAACGCCATCAATCAGACCGTGGCCATGAAAATGCTCGCGCGCCTCGGCTGTTGCGGCGAAGTCGCCGCCGACGGCGCCGTTGCGCTCGACGCCTTGCGGCAGCGCGCCTTCGACCTGGTGCTGATGGATTGCGACATGCCGGTGATGGACGGCTTCGAAGCCACACGCCGCCTGCGCGATGCCGCCACCGGGGTACGCAACTGCCGCATCCCGGTCATCGCGCTGACTGCCGGCGCCATGGCCGGCGACCGCGAGCGCTGCCTCGCGGCCGGCATGGACGATTATCTGGCGAAGCCGATCCAGATGCGCGATCTCGCGGCGATGCTGGAACGCTACGGCGCTACTGCTCGTCGCTGACGATCTGGCCGTCGACGATGCGGATGCGGCGCTTTGCGCGGTTGCCGATTTCGGCGTCGTGGGTGACGACGACCAGGGTGCCGCCGGCCCGATGCAGGGCTTCGAGCAGATTGAGGACTTCCTGGCCGGTGTGGCGGTCGAGGTTGCCGGTCGGTTCGTCGGCGAGGATCAGGCTCGGCTGCATGGCCATGGCGCGGGCGATGGCGACGCGCTGGCACTGGCCGCCGGAAAGCTGGTCGGGCCGGTGCTTGGCGCGGTTTTGCAGGCCGTAGTCGGCGACCAGCTTGTCGATGCGGCGGCGCCGTTCGGCCTGGTCGATGCCGGCCAGCACCAGCGGCAGTTCGATGTTCTGCTCGGCCGACAGGCGCGGCACGAGGTGGAAGAACTGGAAGACGAAGCCGATCTTTTCGCGCCGCACGCGCGCCAGTTCGTCGTCGGCCAATCCCGTGACGTCGCGGCCGTCGAGGGCATAGGCGCCGGCGTTGGGTCGGTCGAGCAGGCCGAGGACGTTGAGCAGCGACGACTTGCCGGAACCCGAGGGGCCCATGATCGACAGGTATTCGCCGGCGGCGATATCCAGGCTGACGCCGCGCAGGGCGTGCACTTCCTCGTCGCCGACGCGAAAGACGCGCTCGATGCCGGTGAGACGGATCACTGCGCTGCGGCCGCGCCGGCCGGGCTTTCCACCGCTGCGCGTGCGCCGGCCTTGACGCCGTCGCGGTCGAGCGAGGTGACGACGCGGTCGCTGCGGTTCACGCCGCTCTTTACTTCGGTGAATTCCCAGTTGGCGAGGCCGGCCTCGATCTTGCGCTCGTCGAGCTTGCCGTCCGCCGTCAGCACCAGCACGCGGTTGCCGGGCATCAGCGCCGGCGTCGGCAGGCGCAGCACGTCGGCGCGGTGCTCGACGACGACTTCGATGTCGGCGCTGTAGCCGACCAGCAGATGGCCGGCTTCCGCCGGCTGATCGAACTCGACTTCGACTTCGACGGTGCGTGCCTGCTTTTCCAACGCCTGGACATAAGGCGCGATGCGGCGCACGTGGCCCTGGAAATGCCGGCCGCGATAGGCGTCGAGGCTGATGCGGCCGGCCATGCCGACCTTCAGTTGCGCGGCGTCCACCTCGTCGATCGGCGCCGTGACGTAGAGGCAGGTGTCGTCGATGAGGTCGATGGCCGGTGGGGTCGGAATGCCCGGCGGCGAGGGCGTGACGTATTCGCCGAGTTCGCCGTTGATCTCGGCGACGATGCCGGCGAAGGGCGCGCGCAGCACGGTGCGCTGGGTATCGGCGCGCGCCGCGGCGATGCGCGCCGCGGCTTCCTGAACCTGAGTGCGCGCAGATTCGCAACCGGCGCGACTGGACTTGGCCTGGGCCTCGGCGCGCACCACGCGCTCTTCGGAGACGAAGCCCTTGTCGCGCAACTGGCGCGCCTGCCGGGCTTCGGAGGCGGTCGCGGCGGCGAGCTGGCAGACCTCGTCGACGCGGGCCTTGGCCGTGGCGAGCTGTTCGCGCGATACGGTCTCGCGCGCGGCGAGGTCGTCATTCCAGAGTTCCAGCAGCAGATCGCCGGCCTTGACGCGGTCGCCCTTCTTCACCGGCAGGCGCTCGATGCGGCCGCCCATGGCCGGCGCCACCTTGGCGCGGCGGCAGGCCGCGACCGAGCCGGCGCGCGTGTTGGCGACCGTGGTCTCGACGCGGCCCGGTTCGACGGCGGCGACGAGGACCGCGACCGGCTTCGTCCGTGTGAAGTGCGAAAAGGCGGCTGCGGCGGCGGCCAGGATTACCAGCGCAAGGGCGGCTTTGAGTAGTTTAGTCACGGGCGAATCCGATCAGGGCGTCGAGCAGGGCGTCGGGCTGTTCGGCCATCATGGCATGGCCGGCGCCGGGCAGCGTGATCACCTGCGCCTGCGGCAGCAGCGCCGCCAGGGCCTGGGTGTTGCGCGTCGGCGTCATCAGGTCGCGGCTGCCGGCGACGATCAGCACCGGACAGCGCACGGCGGCGGCGGCTTCCGTGCCGCCGGTATAGCCGTGGCAGGCGGCAAGATCGTTGCCGATGACGCCGGCCGGCTGTCTTTCCATCAGGCGGCGGTTGACGCCGTGCATCCAGAGGCCGGGCACGGTGTTGCCGCCGAAATGGCCGCGCTGGGAATGCGACCAGTCGTTGATCATGGCCATGGCCCTGGGCTCGTCGTTGCGCGCGGCGTCGAGCAGGGCGTCGGACACCGGCATCGGCACCGAGGTGCCGATCAGGACCAGGCGCGATACGCGCTGCGGATGACGCGCCGCCGCTTCGAGCGCCGCCAGCGAACCCATGCTGTGGCCGACCAGCATCGCCTGCTCGACGCCCGCGGCGTCGAGCAGGGCGACGATCCAGGCGGCGACGGCTGCCACCGTCGGCAGCGGTGCGCCGACGCTGCGGCCGTGCCCCGGCAGGTCGGGAGCGAGCACGGCGTAACCGTGGTGGGCGAACCAGCGGCTTTGCAGACCCCAGCAGGAATGGTCCTGCGATGCGCCGTGGATGAAGACGACGGTCGGCCGCGCTGCCGCGACCGAAGATGCCGGTTCCTTGCCGCCGGTATAGGCGTAGCTGGCGCGGCCCGCGATCTGTAGTTCCATGTCGGAGAGAAAGGAGAATGTCCGCCTATTCTAGCCGACACTTCGCGGCGCCTCGCTGCGCAGCCCTGCGGCGGCGCCATTTCCGCTATCATATGACGATCGTCGTAGGCTCGCGGCGGGCGCGGAACGCCGGGCGCGGGCACTGCGGCACGGATGTCCGGCGCGGCGGAGCGCGTTGGCAGTGAGCAAGGGGAGCAGACATGCCGAGAAACTCTGTCGATCTGATGTGCGCCGTGATCGGCCTGGCATGGGTGGGCGCGGTCGCCGCCCAGGGCCTGGAGGAAGATGAACTGGCGCTGGCCTACGGCGACAAGTCCTTCGTCACCATCGCCACCGGGTCGCGCGTGCCGGTGACGCGGGCGCCCGCCGTCGCGTCGGCGATCACGGCCGAGGACATCAAGGCCATCGGCGCCACCGATCTCGACGAGGTGCTGGAAACCGTGCCCGGATTGCATGTTTCGCGGGCGTCGATCCGCTATGCCCCCACCTACACCATCCGCGGCATCGGCGGCGGCAGCCAGACCAATCCGCAGGTGTTGATGCTGCAGAACGGCATTCCGATGACGACCATGTTCAACGGCGACCGCGGCTCGGCCTGGATCGGCGTGCCGGTGGAGAACATCGCCCGCATCGAGGTCATCCGCGGTCCCGGCTCGGCGCTGTACGGCGCCGACGCCTTTGCCGGCGTCATCAACGTCATCACCAAGACGGCGGCCGAGATACCCGGCACCGAAGCCGGCCTGCGCGGCGGTTCCTTCAATACCCGCAACGCCTGGGTCCAGCATGGCGGCAAACTCGGCGAGATGGACGTGGCGGCCTACTTCCGCGTCGGCGGCAGCGACGGCAGCGGCGAGATCACGCGCGCTTCGGGGAGTCCGGCGCCGGGTCCGGTGAGTACCGACTACGACGCCGTGGACGGCAGCCTGACCCTGTCGGCCGAGAAGCTGCGCTTTCGCGCCGGCTACAAGCTGCGCGACAACCAGGGCACCGGGGCGGGCATTGCGGCCGCGCTCGATCCGGCCAGCAAGGGGCGGGCCGAAAACCTGACTGCCGACATCTCCTGGACCGATCCGCAGTGGCGGCAGGACTGGGGCATGGGGGCGACGGCGAGCTTCCTCTACTACGCGCTGACCTACCCCGGCAACGTCATGCTGCGGCCTCCCTCCGCCACGCCGCCGAACGGACTCATCGGCGGCCCCAACCAATGGGAACGTCAGTTGCGGCTGTCCGGCTACCTCACCTACACCGGCTTCGCCGACCACAACTTGCGCGTCGGGCTGGGCCGGGACGATCTGGAACTCTACAAGGCCAAGACCTTCAAGAACTACATGTTCAACGCCGCCGGCGTGCCCGTCGTTACCGGGCCGGTGATCGACTACACCGACATCCAGCCGCACATCCGACCCCAGCGGCGTTTCGTGACCTATGCCTTCGCCCAGGACGAGTGGAGCCTGTCGCGCGACTGGACGCTGACCGCCGGCGTGCGCCGCGACCAGTATTCCGATTTCGGCGGCACCACCAACCCGCGCCTGGCGCTGGCCTGGGAAGCGGCCTATGACCTCACCCTCAAGCTGTTGCATGGCCGCGCCTTCCGTGCCCCCTCCTTCAACGAGCAATACGGCATCAATCCGGTCCAGAACGGCAATCCGAGCCTGCGCCCGGAGACGATCGCCACGTCGGAAGCGGCCTTGTCCTGGCAGGCGCGCAAGGATCTCCACATCAACCTGAGTGCGTTCCGCTACGACGCCAAGGACCTGATCCGGCTCGTCGGCACGACGTTCGGCAACATCGGCACCGTGCATGGCAGCGGCGTGGAGGCGGAGGCGGACTGGGAGCTCGGCCGCAACCTGCGCCTCTCAGGCAATTTTTCGTACCAGCGGTCGATCGACAAGACGAGCGGCGCGGACGCGGGCTATGCCCCCCATCGCCATGCCTACCTGCGGGCGGACTGGCGGTTTGCCGGCAACTGGCTGCTCGGCGCTCAGGCCAACTGGGTCGCGCAGCGCAAGCGCGCAGCCGGCGACTTGCGCGCCGAGGTGCCGGATTACGCGACCGCGGACCTGACGCTGCGTACCGAGTTCGGCAATCGGCGCTGGGAATTCGCCGCCTCCATCCGCAACCTGTTCGATGCGCGCGTGCTGGAACCGAGCTTGGCTCCGGGGACCGCCTTTCCCGACGATTTGCCGCTGCCGCGCCGCAGCTTCTATCTCCAGGCAACCCACGCGCTGTGAAACCGGTGATCATGCCGATGATGACGACCTGGCGCAGCGGCGCCGCGGCGCATCGTGTCGCCGCCGACTGGCGGCGATTCGCGGCGGCCTGGCGGCGCATGACGAACGGCTGGGGGGCGGCGGTCTGCTGCGCCGTCGGCCTCACGGTGGTCGTGGCGGCTGCCGCGGTGCAACCCTCGCGCGGCATCGCCGTCGTCTATCCCGACATCGGCGAACCCTACCGCAGCGTCTTCACCAAGATCATCGAAGGCATCGAAGACCAGACGAAAAGCCGCGTTCCAAGCTTTGCCGTCGGCGCCAATCCCAATCTGCAAGACATTGCCGGCGAATTGCGCCGCCAGGACATTCGCGTCGTCATCGCCCTCGGCCGCAACGGCCTCAAGTTCACCTCCGGCCTCGATCGCGACATCGGCGTCGTCGCCGGCGGCGTGCTGTCGATACCCGAGGCCGAAGCGCGCAACATTTCCGTTCTCAGCCTGGCGCCGGATCCGGCGCTGCTGTTCGCGCGGCTGCAAGCGTTCATGCCGGGCGCGAAACGGATCTTCGTCGTGTACGACCCGAACCAGAACGCCTGGCTGATGCGCCTGGCCAGGGAGGCGGCCAGCGCGCGCGGCCTCGAACTGGTCGCCTACGAGGCCGCCGATCTCAAGGCCGCCGTGCGCATCTACCAGGACATTCTGGCCAGCGCCGACCCGCGGCGCGATGCGCTCTGGCTGCCGCAGGATTCGAGCACGGTGGACGAGGCCTCCGTGCTGCCCCTGGTGCTGCAGGAAGCCTGGGCGCGCAACCTCGCCTTCTTTTCCAGCAGCGTCGCCCATGTCCGGCGCGGCGCGCTGTTCGCGCTCTATCCCAACAACGTCGAGATCGGGCGCCACCTGGCGACCTCCGCGCACGGCTACCTGGCGGGCGGCCAGGTGGTGCGCGGCGTGACGCCGCTGAAAGCGGTGCTGCTGGCGGTCAATGTCCGCACCGCCAGCCACCTCGGCATCCATCTGGCGGGCAAGCCGTTCGACCTGGTCTTTCCCGAACAATGACGGCGGCCTAGCATGCCTCTCGACTCCCGCTTTTTCCGTGAAACGGCGTTCAAGCAGCAGTTGAACGTCGCCGTCACGGTGGGCGTCATTTTCTTCGCCATCGCCTCGTCGCTCCTGACCTCCTGGCAGGGTAGCCGCCAGGTTCGCCACACGCTGCTGGAGCAGGGCGAACGCATCGCCGAGAACCTCGCCAGCCAGAGCGCGCTGGCCTTGCTCTATGCGTCGGCGGAGAACGCCAATCAGGCCGTCAAGACGGCGCTTTCGTTCCCCGACGTCATGCGCGTCGAAATCCGCCACGCCGACGGCCAGCCGCTGCTGGTGACCGGCAATGCGATCGCCGAGACCGGCGACGCGCCGCGCATGGATGGCCGCGTCCGCCAAGCCTATCTGGAGACGGAAACCAGCGAGGCCTGGCGCTCCGTCGCCCCGGTATTGAGCAAGGGCGACGACTCCCCGTTCGACGTGGTCGAACGCAAGGACGAAGTCCTCGGCTTCGTGCGCGTGGTGCAGAGCAAAGCGACGCTGTCGCGCATGCTGGCGCAGATTTTCATCGTCAATCTCGCCATTTCGCTGGTGTTCGCGGCGGCCTTCCTGTTCGTCCTGCGCCAGTTGGCGAGCCGCCTGACGCGTCCGATCACCGAGCTGTCCGAGGCCATGGCGCGTGCCGAGAAGGGCGAGTCGAACGTGCGCGCCGGTGTCAGCGGGCCGACGGACATCCGCGACATGGCCAAGGCCTTCAACAGCATGATCGCCGCGCTGCAAGAGCGCGAGCAGGCGCTACGCGAAAGCCAGGCCAGTTATCGGCAGGTGGTGGACAGCGTCAAGGAGGTCATTTTCCAGACCGATACCGAAGGCGCCTGGGTCCTGCTCAACCCGGCCTGGCAGGGGATTACGGGCGTGCCGGTGGCGCAGGCGCTCGGCCGCGCCATGGCGGAGTTCGTCTGCGAGGAGGATCGGCCGCTGGTGGCCGAATGGCAGGCGCAGTTGCGCTTCGGCGCGGTGCCGGACTGCGGCTTCGAGGTGCGCTTTCCGCGCGTCGACGGCAGCATCGGCTGGCTCGAAGTGACCCAGCACGTGAACTACGACGAGAACGGCCAATTCATCGGCACGTCGGGCAGTCTCGGCGACATCACCGACCGCAAGCTCGCGGCCGAGAAACTGGCAAACCTCAACGTCGAGCTTGAAAATCGCGTGCGCGTGCGCACGGCGCAGTTGGAGGCATCGAACCGGGAACTCGAGGCCTTTTCGTATTCGGTCTCGCACGACTTGCGCGCGCCCTTGCGCGCCATCGACGGCTTCTCCCGCATCATCGCCGAAGACTACGCCGGCCAGCTCGACGAGACCGGTCGCAGCTACTTCGCCCGCGTCGGCGCGGCGACGCAGCGCATGTCGCAACTCATCGACAATCTGCTCGATCTGGCGCGCATCAGCCGCGCCACCATCAACCGGGAACGGGTCGACCTGGGTGCGATGGCGCGCGAGACCGTGCGCGAACTGACGGCGGCGGAGCCGGAGCGTCAGGCCGAAATCGAGATCGCCGCAAACCTGGTGGTGCGCGCCGATCCGGTGCTGCTGCGGGTGGTCGTGGACAACCTGATGCGCAATGCCTGGAAGTACGCCGGCCGCCGCGTAACGACGCGCATCGCCTTCGGCAAGGAAACCCGGAGCGGCGCCGACGGCGTTGAAGTCGTCTATTACGTGCGCGACAACGGCGCCGGCTTCGACATGTCCTATGTCGACAAGCTGTTCCGTCCCTTCAGCCGGCTCCACTCCGGCAGCGACTTCGCCGGTTCCGGCATCGGTCTGGCGACGGTACAGCGCATCATCCACCGCCACGGCGGCCGCATCTGGGGCGAAGGCAAGGTGGATGGCGGCGCGACTTTCTATTTCACGCTGCCGGCCGAACTGAGCCACTGACCGGCGTGCGGCCGTCGCCGGCCGCCCGTCAGGCCTTCAGCGCCGCGGCCAGGCCTCGCTCAAGATCCGCGACGAGATCGCCGGCGTCTTCGAGTCCGACCGACAGGCGGATCGTGCCGGGATGGATGCCGGCGGCGGTCAGCGCCGCGTCCGTCATGCGGAAATGCGTGGTCGAGGCCGGGTGGATGACCAGCGACTTCGCGTCGCCGACGTTGGCGAGATGCGAAAAGACGCGCAGCGCTTCGATGAACTTGCGCCCGGCGGCGCGCCCGCCCTTGAGCGTGAAGCTAAACACCGAGCCGCAGCCGCGCGGCAGCAGCTTTTGCGCCAGCTCATGGTCGGGATGGTCGGGCAGTTCGGGGTAGCCGACGGCGGCGACGGCTTCGTGCCCGGCGAGATGGGCGACCAGTTTGCGCGTGTTGGCGACGTGGCGCTCCATGCGCAGCGGCAGGGTTTCCAAGCCCTGCAGGATCTGGAAGGCATTGAACGGACTCATGCAGGCGCCGAAGTCGCGCAGGCCTTCGCGGCGGGCGCGCAGCAGTAAGGCGGCGACCGTCGATTCCTCGGTGAAGTCCATACCGTGGAAGCCCTCGTAGGGTTCGCACAGCGTCGGGAATTTGCCCGACTTGTCCCAGTCGAAGGCGCCCGCGTCGACGAGCAGGCCGCCGATGGCGACCCCGTGCCCGCCGAGGAACTTGGTCGCCGAATGGAAGACGAGGTCGGCGCCGAGGTCGAACGGACGCATCAGATACGGCGTCGTGAAGGTGGCATCGACGAGCAGCGGTAGGCCGTGGGCGTGCGCGAGTTCCGCCACCTTGGGCACGTCGAGGACGTCGAGCCCCGGATTGCCCAAGGTCTCGCCGAACAGCAGCCGCGTCGTCGGGCGAATGGCGCTGCGCCAGGCGTCGAGGTCGCGCGGATCGACGAAGCTGGTGTCGATGCCGAAGCGCTTCAGCGTGTAGTCGAGCAGGTTGTGCGAGCCGCCGTAGAGCGAGCGGCTGGCGACGATGTGGGAACCGGCGCCCATCAGCGTGGCAACGGCGAGGTGCAGCGCGGCCTGACCCGAGGCGACGGCGATGGCGCCGACGCCGCCTTCGAGCGCGGCGATGCGCTCCTCAAGCACGGCGTTGGTCGGGTTGGATATGCGCGAGTAGACGTGGCCGGCGCGCTCCATGTTGAACAGCGCGGCGGCCTGGTCGGTGTCCTTGAAGACGAACGAGGTGGTGAGGTAGATCGGCTGCGCGCGGGCGCCGAATTGCGCATCGGGCGTCTGCCCCGCGTGCAGGGTCAGGGTGTCGAACTTGTAGGTCATGGGGAAAACCGGTTAGGCGTATTCGTCGGGCTCGATCTGGCGTTCGATGGCCGCGATGCGATCCTTCAGTTGTAGCTTGCGCTTCTTGAGTCGCCGCATCAGCAGTTCGTCCTCGATCGGCGCCGCGTCAAGGCGCGCGATGGCCTCGTCGAGGTCGCGATGCTCGGTCTTGAGTTCCTGTAGCAGAGTGCTCAGGCTGGCGGGATCGTTGCTGGGTTCCATGGGGCGCATGTTAGGCAGGTTTCCCCGCGCTTGGCAACATCTCGCGCTCCGGGCCGGCAACGGCTAGGTCTTCAGCGGCAGGCGCGTCAGGGTGAACCAGTAGCTGCCGATTTGGCGAATGGCGTCGACGAATTGTTCCATGTCCACCGGCTTGGTGATGTAGCCGGCCGCGCCCAGCTTGTAGGACGCCACCACGTCGCGTTCGACGTCGGAGGTGGTCAGCACGACGACCGGAATGCCGACCAGGTCGCCATCGGCCTTGACGGCGGCCAGAAATTCGCGGCCGTTCATGCGCGGCATGTTGAGATCGAGCAGGATCAGGTCGGGGCGAGGGGCCTGGCGGTAGTTCCCGCCGGTGCGGCGCAGGAAGGCCAGAGCCTCGACGCCGTCGGCAACGTGGTGCAGATTGCAGTAGACGCGGCTTTCCTTGAGGGCGGAGCGCACCAGCTTGGCATCGGCGGGCTCGTCCTCCACGAGCAGGATGTCGAAAGGATGGGCGTTGTCGACAATCAAGGTTCAGCCTCCGTCGGGAAGATCGAAAACCACGGCGGTGCCGCCTTGCGCCGGGGTTTCGAGGCGGATCCTACCATGGCGACTTTCGACGATGTGGCGGGCGATCGAGAGGCCGATGCCGGTGCCGCCGCTGGCGCCGTCGAGACGCTCGAAAATTTCGAACACGCGTTCCGCGTATTGCGGCGGAATGCCGGGGCCGTTGTCGCTGATGCGGTAGTGGCTGGTCGTGCCTATCCTTTCGCCCGTGACGGCGATGCGCGCGGCGCACGCCGGGTCGCTCGGCCGGCCGTGGTGGAGGGCATTCTCGATCAGCAGCGTGAACAGGTCCGTCAGGCGCGGCTTGTCGAGCACCGCCAGCGGCAGCGGTGCGACCGCGAGACTCGCCGGCAGGTCGGGAAAGCGCGCCGACAGGCGCCGCGTCAGGAGCGCCAGCACGTCTTCGACGTTTTCGGCGCACACCTCGCCGCGCGGTTCGCCGGCCGCCAGGTAGAGCTGGATGTCGCGCACCAGGTTGCGCAGACGCCCGGCGTCGCGTTCCAGGATGTCGAGCGCTTCGGCCACTTCGGCATCGCCGTCCGGCGTGCGCTGGCCGCCGAGGCGTGTGCGCAGGCGCTGGGCATAGACCGCCAGGCGCCGGGTCGGCTCCATCAGATGGTGGGCGGAGACTTCGGCGAAGCGGGTCAGGTTGGCATTGCTCTGGCGCGTGCCGTCGAGCGCGTGCTGGGTAGCCGCCGCCATGCGGTTGAAGGCGCCGATGACGTGGCGCAGCTCCGGACTTCCCGATTCCGCCAGGCGCGTTTCCAGTTCGCCGTCGGCGATGGCGTCGGCGCCGCGCTGGAGCCGGTCGAGCGGCTCCAGTCCGGCGCGCAGCATGTGCCAGACGATCAGGAAATCGAGCACGACCGCCAGCAGCAGAATGGCCGCACGATCGAGCAAGTGCCGCCAGGCGCGGTCGGCCATGCCGCCTGCCGTCAGCGTCAGTCCGACCATGCCGTAGTCGCGGCCGCCGGCGCGGAGCGGGGCCGTGCCGGAGACGTAGCGGAAGCCCAGCGCCGCCGCGAACCAGCCGGGAGCCGCCGTAGCCGGCTTGCCGGCGCCGCTTTTCAGCGCCTTGCCGGACGCGTCGATGAACTCGACCGCCGCGACTTGCGGCCGGGCCGCATAGCGGTCGAGCATCCGCTGCAAGCTGGCATCGTCGCCGCCGACTGCCATGTCGCCTAAGGCCAAGGGCAGTTCTTCCAGCTTGTCGGCGAGCGCCAGGTCGAGATCGCGACGGCCGTCGCGCGCTTCCTGCGCGACCGAGACAAACAGGATCAGCAGTCCCGCCAGTAGCAGGGCGGCGCTGGCGATCGCCAGCACACGCGAGGCCAGGGGCTGCCTGTCCCAGAATCCGGCGCGGGTGCGCAGCACGGCCGCCCTACGCGGCTGCCGCGGGCAGCGGCAACTCGAAGACGAAAGTGCTGCCCTGTCCTTCGCCGGCCGATTCCACCCAGATGCGGCCGTCGTGGTGCTCGACGATGCGGCGGCAGAGCGCGAGTCCCATGCCGGTGCCGTCGAAACGCGTGCGCGGCTGCAAGCGGGCGAAGAACTGGAACAGGCGCTCGCGCTGCTGCGGATCGATGCCGATGCCCTGATCGCGCACGCTGATGCGCCAGCGGTCGGCGATGGTCGACGATTCCACGGTGACGCGCGGCACCTGTCCGGCTTCGTGGTACTTGATGGCGTTGCCGAGCAGATTCTGGAACAGGCGGGTCATTTCGTCGCGGCTGGCGAAGATCGGCGGCCAGACGCCGCCGACCGTTATCGCGGCCTGGCTGTCGGCGATCGCGGGGGCGAGGAAGCGCAGCGCCTCTTCCACGGCATCGCGGCTCTCCTGCCACGTCTTCTTTTCGGTCAGACGACCGATGCGCGAATAGTCGAGCAAGGCGACGATCATCGCGTCCATGCGCTTGGCGCCGTCGAGGGCAAACGCCAGGTTCTCCCGGTCGTCGTCGTCGAGACGGGTCTTGAGCGCCTTCTGCAGCAACTGCAAATGGCCGGTGACCATGCGCAGCGGCTGGCGCATGTCGTGGGAAACGCTGTAGGCGAACTGTTCGAGATCGGCGTTCGAGTGCAGCAGGGCCTCGGTCTTTTCGCGCAAGGCCTGCGCCACCTCCTGGTGCGGCGTGACGTCGACGCCGGTGCCGAGCAGATAGCTGCGGCCGTCGATCTTCAGCGGTACGCCGACGAAATGGAAATGCCGGAAGGCGCCGTCGGCGATCGTGAGGCGGGCTTCGACTTCGGCATGCCCGAGCTCGAAGGCCTTGCGCAGCGCGGCGCCGAATGGCTCCCGGTCGTCGGCGTGGATGACGTTGAGCATGCTCTGCTGCGCGGCGCGGAGCCCGTCCGCGCCGAGGACGAACTCGATCGTCCGGTTCCACGTCACCAGCCGCTGTCGGTCGTCGAGGCGGTAGAACACGCCGGGCAGGCTGTCGACGAGGGTTTCCGAAAAAGCCGTCGCGGCGCGCTGGTGCCGCCAGGCAAGATAGAGCAGTCGTGCCGCGAGAACCGTCACCAGCAGGCAGAAACCGGCCAGCAGCGCCGTGGCCTTCGCCTGCTTGCGCCATTCCGCGAGATAGTCGGCGGTGGAGAGGCCGACGACGACGTAGAGGGGGTAGTCCGCGATCCTGCGGTAGGCGCTGGTGCGCTGCGCGTCGTCCGTCGCCGCGCCGGCGACATAGACGCCGGCCACGGGCTGCGCGCGTACCGCTTGCGCGAGTTCGGCCGAAACGACGCGCCCGCCGGGGGCGACGTTCGGCACCGAGGGGTGGTGGACGATCAGGTTGAGGTCGGCGTCGCGCAAGGCAATGGCGCCGTGCGTGCCGACGTCGAGCGCGGCGATCTTGCGCGCGAGGCTGTCCAGGGCGACCGCGGCGAAGGCGATGCCGTCGAAGGTGCCGTCGGCGCGGTCCATGCGACGCGCGAGGGCGACGACCCACTTGTGGTTGACGCGGCTTACCTGCGCTTTCGACACGGTCAGCGCCGCGCCCGGATGGTCGCGCAGATGCACGAAATGCGGCCGGTCGGCGATGTTGATGTGCGCCGCCGGGTCGACGTCGCTGCCGAAGACGACCTTGCCGCCGGCGTCGGCGATGCGCAGGGCGTCGATTTCGGGCAGGCGCGTGCGCACGCGTTCGATATGGGCGTTGAGCGCGCCGACATCGACGCCGCCGGCGGCCTTTTGCCGGCGATATTCGTCGATAACGGTGAGCAGGGCGATCTCGTCGGCCTTGACGGCGCCGGCGATGTCGTTCGCCAGGACCTGCGCCAGATTCTGGGTGGCGAGCGCGGCGCCCTCCTGGTATTGGCGGTGGCTTTGGCGCAAGGCGAGCGCCGCCATGGCGACGACGAGCAGGCCGATCAGGGAGACGCCCACGACCAGGCGCAGCACAAACGCCGAGGTCGGCAGCGTCGAGCTTTCCGTCCGCGCGGACGCATGGCGGTCGTGGCCGGATTTGCGCAGCAGGCTCACTGGGGCTCCCCGGAGGGGGTGACGGGTGTTCGCCGCTGCGCGGCTCCGGTAGGTGGCTGGCGCCCCTTGGGGCGGCCCTGCGGGGCGCTCATGCCTGGCTGCGCACGAGCGCCAGCCACGCCTCGACAGGTTGCGGCCGGCCGAAGAGATAGCCCTGATGCACGACGTCGCCGCGCGCGTTGAGGAAGGCGGCCTGTTCGGCCACTTCGACGCCTTCGGCGACGACCTTCAAATGCAGATGCTGCGCCACGGCGAGGATGGTTTCCACCAGCGCTGCGTCGTTCGGGTCGCTGGGGGCGTCCTGGACGAAGCTCTTGTCGATCTTGAGTTCGTGGATCGGCAGGCGCTTGAGGTAGGCCAGGCTCGAATAGCCGGTGCCGAAATCGTCCATGGAAAAGTGGATGCCGAGCGTCGTCAGCGCGGTCATTTTCGCCACGACGTCGGCGATGTCGCCGATGACGAGGCCCTCGGTCACTTCCAGCACGAGGTGGGTCGGGTCGGCGCCGCTGACGGCGAGTTGCTGCTTGACGACCTCGACGAAATCGGGTTTCTGGAAGTGGCGCGGACTGATGTTCACCGCGATGCGCAGCGTGCGGCCGTCGGCGTCCAACTGCGCCAGCAGGCGGCAGACGTTGGCCAGCATCCAGCGGTCGACGGCGACGATGAGGTCCGAGGTTTCCGCCATGGCGATGAACACCGCCGGCGGAATCAGACCGCGCTCCGGATGCTGCCAGCGTACCAGGGCCTCGGCGCCGACCTGGCGGCCGCCGGCGTCGACCTGCGGCTGCAGGTAGAGCCGCAACTGGCCTTCGGCCACGGCCGCGCGCAGTTCGCGTTCGAGTTCGTAGCGCTGGCGCACGGTTTCGCCCATCGCGGTTTCGAAAAAGACGGCGCCGCCGCCGCCCGCATCCTTGGCCAGGTGCATCGCCGTATCGGCCTGGCGCAGGATGTCGGTGCCGCCTTCGCCGGGTTCCTCGGGGAAGAGGGCGATGCCGATGCTGGCGTCGAGGTGGAAGACTTCGCCGTCGAGCGCGATGCGGCTGCGCAGTACGCCGCGCAGTTTCTCGGCCACCGCCAGCGCTTCGCGTCCGGCCGCCTCGCGCGTGGCGACGAGGCGCGGCAGCAGCACCGCGAACTCGTCGGAGTCGAGGCGCGCCAGGACGTCGTCGGCGTGGAGCGACTGCGCGAGATGGACGGCGACCGTCTTCAGCAGGGCGTCGCCGACGGTGAGGCCGCGCGCTTCGTTGATGTCCTTGAAGCGGTCGAGATCGATCAGCATCAGCACGGCGATGCGGTTTTCGCGCTTGGCGCCGACCAGGGCCTTTTCGAGCTGCGTGAGAAAGAAGGCGCGGTTGGCGAGCCCGGTGAGCGCGTCGCGCCAGGACAGGATTTCCGCCGTTTCCTGGGCGCTGCGGATTTCGCTGAGATCGGCGAAGACGCCGACGTATTGCGTGATCCGGCCGTCGCCGTCGCGGATGCAGCTCGCCGACAGCCATTCCGGATAGATCTCGCCGTTCTTGCGGCGGTTCCAGATTTCGCCCGACCAACTGCCGACGGACGTCAGGCTTTGCCACATGTCGCGGAAGAAAGCCTTGTCATGGCGTCCCGAACTGAACAGGCTCGGATTCTTGCCGATGACTTCGGCCTCGGCGTAGCCGGTAATGCGGCTGAAGGCGGGGTTCACGGCAACGATGGCGGCGTCGGCGTCGGTGACCAGGATCGCCTCGCCCGCCGTTTCGAAGACGCGGGCCGACAGGCGTAGGCGCGCTTCCGCCAGCTTGCGCTCGGTGACGTTGCGTCCGACCACCACCAGTCCCTTGCGGCGGCCGTCGTCATGAAACAAGGGCACCTTGATGACGTCGAAAACCTGCGGCGGCCCCTCCGGCGCGGAAACGGCTTCTTCCACCCGGCAAATGCCGCCGGCGCGCCAGGCGGCTTCATCCGAGGCCTGGCAGGCGAGAAACGCCTCGCTGAAAAAACTTCCGCTGGCGGCGAGGTCCTCGTCCGTCATGCCGTGGTAAGCCGTATGTTCCAGGCCGAACAGCTTGAGGCCGTTGTTGTTGGCTTCCAGCCAGCGGCCGTCGCCGTCCTTGAAGAAGACGCTGTCGGGGATGGCGTCGATCAAGGTGCGCAAGTGGGTGCTGGTTTCCGCCAGGCTTTGTTCGAGGCGGGCGCGGCTGATGGCATAGCGGATGGCGCGCACCAGGGCATCGGCATCGAAGCTGCCCTTGAGCAGGTAATCCTGGGCGCCGGCTTCCAGGGCCTGCAAAGCGAAGTGGGTGTCGTCGCGGCCGGTGAGGACGATCAGCGGCAGCGGACCGGCGGCGCGGCGCCCGGCGAGCACGGTGTCGATGCCGTTCGAGTCCGGCAGCGACAAGTCGAGCAGCAACACGTGCGGCGGTTCGCGACTCAGCTTTTCCTGCGCTGAGGCGAAGTCCTCGACCCAGACTACCTCGAAGCGGGGCTCGCTTGCCGCGCGCAGGAGCTGCCGCACCAGATGAGCGTCGCCGGGGTCGTCTTCCACCAGGAGTATGCGACAGGGATCGATGTCCGGCATGATCGGGTTGCCTACGGCGACGGGAGGACCGGACGGCCGCGCCGGGCGCGTTCCAGCGGTGCGGCGGGCCTCTCCGGCAGTCCGAAATTCATGGGCTGCGATGATACTCCTTCCGGGCAAGGCAGGTAGAATGCGGGCATGCCCCAGACCATAGGCCGCTTCGAGATTCGCCGTGAGCTCGGCCGAGGAGCCCAGAGCGTCGTCTATCTCGCCTGGGACCCGCAGCTCCAGCGCGAAGTCGCGATCAAGACCCTGCATTTCGGCAACGCCGACGCGGCGACGAATACCGCCTTGCTGGCGGAGGCGCGCACGGTGAGCAAGCTGCGCCATCCCAACGTCGTGCCGATCTACGATGCCGGCGAAGCCGATGGCGATCCCTATCTGGTCTTCGAATACGTCGAGGGCCGCAACCTGGATGCCGCCATCAAGGCCGCCGGCCGCGTGCCGCCGGGGCAGGCCGCCGAGCTGATGCGCCAGGTCGCCGGTGCGCTTGCCGAGGCCCACGCGCTGGGCATCATCCATCGCGACCTCAAGCCGTCCAACATCCTGCTCGACGCCCGCGGCACGCCGCGCGTGATGGACTTCGGCATCGCCATGCGCGTCGCCGCCGACGGCGCGGCCAAGGAAAAGGGACTGTCTGGCACGCCGTCCTACATGGCGCCCGAGTACATCACACAGCAGATCGTCAGCCCAAAGAACGACGTCTTCGCCGCCGGCCTGATCCTGCTGGAAATGCTGACCGGGCAGCGCGTGATGCAGGGCGAGGGCATTACGCAGATCCTCTACAAGATCTCCTGCGAAGCGGTGCAGATACCCAAGGACGCCGGCATCGACGAGCGTCTGGCCGACATCATCCTCAAATGCTGCACGCTCGATCCGGCGCTGCGCTTTCCTGCGGCGGCGCAGCTCAAGCAGGCGCTCGACGCCTATCTCGGCAGCGACGGCGCGCCGGCTGACGCCGAGTCGAAGAAGCAATCGACGCTCGACTTCCTTCTGCGCCGCATGCGCCACAAGAGCGATTTTCCAGCGCTCTCGGATTCGGTGTCGGCGATCAACAAGCTGGCGGTGTCGGAGAAGGAGAGCATCAACAAGCTCTCCAACACCATCCTCAAGGACTACGCGCTGACCAACAAGATCCTGCGTCTGGTCAATTCGGCCTTCTACCGCCAGGTCGGCGGCGGCACCATCAGCACCGTTTCGCGCGCGGTGATCGTGCTCGGCTTCGATGCCGTGCGCAACATCGCCATCACCGTGCTGCTGTTCGAGCACCTTCAGGACAAGGGCAATGCGCGGGAACTGAAGGAAGGCTTCCTGCGCTCCAATCTCGCCGGCCTGCTCGGGCGCGACGCCAGCCGCAACATCATGGCGCGCGAGGCCGAAGAAGCCTTCATCTGCTCGATGTTCCACAACCTCGGCCAGTTGCTGGCCCAGTATTACTTCCCCGAGGAAGTGGAAGCGATCCGCAACCTGATGCAGGTCAAACAGTTGCCCGAGCGCACCGCCTCGGCCCAGGTGCTGGGGCTGTCCTTCGAGGATCTCGGCATCGGCATCGCCAAGAACTGGGGCTTCCCGCCCGGCATCATCAACAGCATGGAACAGTTGCCCGAAGGCCAATTGCGCAAGCCGTCCACCCACGACGAAATGCTGCGCGTGGTGGCGGGTTTCTCCAACGAGGTCTGCAACCTGATCGCCTCCGGGGCGCCGGAAGAGCGCGGCAAGAATCTGCGCAATATTTCCGAGCGCTTCGCCGCCAGCCTGCATTTCTCGGAAAAGCAATTGCAGGCGACCGTCGAACAGTCGTTCAACGAGCTCAGGGAAGTCGCCTCGATCCTGCGCGTGAACCTGAAACAGAGCCCGTTCGCGCGCCAGGTCAAGGCCTTCTCCGGCGCAAGCGAAGAACCCGCTGCGGCGGCCGGCGCCGCGACCGATCCGGCCATGACGGCGCTGGCCGATACCGTGCTCAACAGCGTGCCGGTCTACGAAGACGAGGCGGAAGCCGACACGGCGGGCGCCGCCGCCGTCGCCGACGATGCCCAGGCGATACTCTCGGCCGGCATCCAGGACATCAGCAATTCCCTGGTCGACGACTTCGCCCTCAACGACATCTTGCGCATCATCCTCGAAACCATGTATCGCTCGATGGGCTTCCATCGCGTGCTGCTCTGCCTCAAGGACGTCAAGACCGGCACGATGTCGGGCCGCTTCGGCTTCGGCCCCGAGGCGACGGAGTTGGCGCGCGGCTTTCGGTTTCCGCTCGCCTACGAGCCCGACGTGTTCCACCTGGCGACGCAAAAGTCGGTGGATATCCTCATATCCGACGTCGACGACCCCAAGATCGCGACGCGCATCCCGAAGTGGTACCGCGACAAGATCACCGCCAAGACCTTCATCCTCTTTCCGCTCACGCTCAAGAGCAATCCGGTCGCCCTGATCTATTGCGACAAGGACAAGGCCGGCACCATCGTCATCCCGGAAAAGGAACTCTCGCTGCTGAAAACCCTGCGCAACCAGGCGTTACTGGCGATCAAGCAGGCGGTGTAGCCGGCGGCGTGGCTTGCCGCAGCGCGGTTTCGGCGGTAGTATTAACGGGTGTTATAACTCCGGAGCCCGGCCATGCACACCCTCAAACTCGTCCAGATCGGCAATTCCGTCGGCGTCATCCTGCCCAAGGAAGTCCTTGCGCGCCTCAAGCTCGAAAAAGGGGAGACGGTGTTTTTGACGGATACGCCCTACGGCGTAGCCATTACGCCGCACGATCCGGCCTTCGAGACACAAATGGATGCGGCACGTGCCATCATGAAGAAGCGGCGGGCTGTTCTGCGTGAGTTGGCGAAATGAGTTCCTGGGTTTGGATCGAGCGATCGGTCATTCTCGCCATTCATGACGAACAGTTGGTCGAGCATGGCGGTGCGGCCGGCTTGCGCGACGAAGGTCTGCTGGACTCGGCACTGGCCCGCCCGTTGAATCTGGTTGCGTACGGTCAGCCCGACGTCGCCGATCTCGCGGCGACTTACGGTGTCGGTCTCGCCAAGAACCATCCCTTCGTCGACGGCAACAAACGCACGGCCTATCTGGCGATGGAACTGTTTCTCGTGCTGAACGGTGTGGAACTGGTCGCCGACGATGCCGATTGCGTATTGACCATGCTCGCCGTCGCCGCCGGCGAACTCGACGAAGCCGGCTTTGCCGCCTGGATCCGCGGTCACGCCGTGGCGCGTTAGGCGGCGACCGCCGTGCGCGCCAGCGGCCTTTCGTCGATGGGCAGATTGAGCGCCATGGCGACCACGCCGAGGGCGATGGAAATGCCCCAGACCAGGTCGTAGCTGCCCGTGCGGTCGTAGAGCACGCCGCCCATCCAGGCGCCGATGAAGCTGCCGATCTGGTGGCTGAAGAACACGAAGCCGCCCAACATCGACAGGTAATGGACGCCGAAGACCTGGGCGACGATACCGTTGGTCAGCGGCACCGTCGCCAGCCACAGCAGCCCCATCGCCGCAGCGAAGGCATAGGCCGACCACGGCGTCAGCGGCGCGGCGAGGAAGAGGGCGATGATGACGCTGCGCGCGATGTAGATGAAGGCGAGCAGATGCTTCTTGCTGCGGCGCATGCCGAGCCAGCCGGCGCCGTAGGTGCCGATGATGTTGAAAAAGCCGATCAGCGCCAGGCAGGTAACGCCGACGTTGCCCGACAGGCCCTGGTCGGCGAGATAGGCCGGCAGATGGACGCCGATGAACACGACCTGGAAGCCGCAGACGAAATAGCCGAAGGTCAGCAGCCAGAAGCCCTTGTGGCTGCCCGCCTCGCGGATCGCGGCGCGCACCGGCTGGTGATGCGCACCGCCGGTGGCGCGCTGCGGTTCCGCCAGTACGGCGGAGAGCGGTGCCATCAGCGCGGCCGCCACCGCGAGCACGAGCAGGGCTTCCATCCAGCCGAAGCCGCTGATCAGCGCCTGTGCCGCCGGCAGCATCGCGAACTGGCCGAAAGACCCGGCGGCGCCGGCGATGCCCAGCGCCATGCTGCGTTTTTCCGGCGGGTAGATGCGGCCGAGGACGCCATAGACGATGCTGAAGGTGGTGCAGGAAAGGCCGAGGCCGATCAATAGCCCCGCGGACAACACCAGTTGCGGACCGTCGGCGGCGTAGGCCATGCCGACGAGGCCGGCGACGTAGAGCAGGGCGCCGGCGAACAGCACGCGCCCGGCGCCGTAGCGGTCGGCGATGAGTCCCGTGAACGGCTGCGACAGGCCCCAGACGATGTTCTGCATGGCCAGGGCGAAGGCGAAGGTCTCGCGTCCCCAGCCGTGGGCCATGCTCATCGGCTGCAGGAAGAGTCCGAAGCTGTGGCGTCCGCCCATGGCCACGGTCATGATGAGGCCGCCGCACAGCAGGACCAGCGCCGGCGTGCGCCAGGGCTTCGTTTCGTTCATGTTCTTCTCGTTGGGGGTTGGGTTGCCATCATACAATGCTCGCCTGCAACGGAAACTCCACGGAATGAACAAGGCGTTTGTCAAAGAAACCGAAGACGAGGACGACGAGCCGTCCGCCGCCGCGCCGCAACTGCCGCCGGGCAGCAAGAACTACATGACGGCGTTCGGCCATGCCCGCCTGCGCGAGGAATTCGAGCGCCTGGTCAAGGTCGAGCGGCCCGAGCTGGTGAAGGTGGTGTCCTGGGCGGCCGGCAACGGCGACCGCTCGGAGAACGGCGACTACATCTACGGCAAGAAGCGTCTGCGGGAAATGGACCGTCGCATCCGCTACCTGACGAAGCGGCTGGAAACCGCCGTCGTCGTCGACCCGCGGCAGCAAGAGAACGTCGATCAGGTCTTCTTCGGCGCCACGGTCACGCTGTTCTTTCCCGGCGATTCGCAGGCGGCAGAGGCCACTTACCAGATCGTCGGCGTCGACGAGGCCGATGCCGGGCAGGGCCGCATCAGTTGGATCTCGCCGCTGGCGCAGGCGCTGATGAAGGCGCGCGAAGGCGACACCGTGCGCTTCCGCAGCCCCGTCGGCCCGCGCGAAATCGAAATCGTCGCGATCAGTTACGAGTGAGGCGGCTGGTTGCGCGCAACGGATGCGGCAGGCCGGGTTGCTGCCTCATGCGCTCCCGCCCTATCGGGTTCCCGCGGCGCCGGAGCGCCGGCCGGCCGGCCGCTAAACTCGCTGCGCTCGGACAACGCGGCCGGACTTCCCCGTCCGGCACTCCGTCGCCGCGGCGGTCGCAAAATCGGCAGCAACCCGGCCTGCCGCATCCGTATTCGGCGGCGGCGCGTACATGAGCAGTGAATATGTCCGCTGCTTGCGACGCGCCGAGAGCGATAGCAGGGCACTTCTTATAGACGACGCGAAGCGACACGCTTGAGCGGACGGCCCAACGGGCCTTCCGTTCAAGCGTTGTAGCTCCCTCTCTCGCCCCGGATAGCTACAATTGACATTGTTCATATCCCCGCCAGGCAAGGCTTGGCGGGGATTTCTTTCGCCGTATTCCTGCGTCGAGAGTACGGCGGAAGTCGTGTGTTCGGCAATTTTTCGGAAAACGATATTCCG
>JACRPB010000111.1 GCA_016214175.1 Rhodocyclales bacterium | reverse complement strand
CTTGCCGCTGCCGAGCGCGCGCAGGGCGGCGACCAGTTGTTGCAGGGATTGCGCCAGCGCGGCGAGTTCGGGATCGCGGCCGGCCGCGGCCGGTGCCAGTTCGCCGCGGGCCAGATGCGCCAGCGCCGTCGTGTCCGCGCGTTGCGGCGCGGCGCCGCCTTGCGGCCGGAACAACAGAACGCTGGCGGTCAGCCAGAGCAGGACGAGTCCCAGGATCGCGGCGAGGGCGGATGCGGGAAACACGAATAGTTGCACCGCGGCCAGCGCCGCCGTTGCCACGGCCAGCAGAAGAATGCGCTGGAATGCTCCCATCGGTCCCCCCTCGCGGCGTGTTCCCTCCGGCTTATCCAAGGGATGCAACGCCCAAGCAACCTTGACGGCGACAAGGGTACCCCCAATTTGTGCACCTGCGTAAACTCAAGTCCTGTCGGGGTTTTCCGGCGGCCGGTCGAGTCCCTGATCGACCATCGAGAGCGGGTCTTCGAGGCGTTCGAGGTGGGTCGTGACGTGGGCGTGGGGCAGGGCGGCGCGGATGTCGCGCTCGATGCGCTCGGCCCAGTCGTGGCCTTGCTGCACGCTCCAGCGGCCCGGCACCAGGACATGCAGCGTGACGAAAATGCGGCGGCCGGCCTGGCGCGTGCGCAGGGCGTGGAAGCTCAAACCCTGGCGGCGGTAGCCGGCGAGCACGGCTTCGATTTGCGCCAGCGTCGGTGCCGGCAGCGAGGCGTCCATGAGGCCCGCGGCCGAGCGGCGCATGAGCTGCCAGCCGGTCCACACGATGTTGGCCGCGACGAGCAGGGCGATGGCGGGGTCGAGCCAAAGCCAGCCGCTCACGGCCACGAGTGCGACGCCGGCGATGACGCCGGCCGAGGTCCAGACGTCGGTCATCAGATGCTGGGCGTCGGCTTCGAGGGTGATCGAATGGCGCCGGCGGCCGACGTGCATGAGGACGCGGGCGGTGGCGAGATTGATGGCCGATGCCGCCGCCGATACCGCCAGGCCGATGCCCACGGCGGCGAGCGGCTGCGGATGCAGCAGGCGCCCGATCGCCGCATAGCCGATGCTGAAGGCCGCCAGCAGGATCAGGAAGCCCTCGAAGGCGCTGGAAAAATATTCGGCCTTGCCGTGGCCGTGGGCGTGATCGTCGTCGGCCGGCAGCGCCGCCAGCGTCAGCATCCAGAGCGCCATCAGCGCGCCGGCGAGGTTCACGAAGGACTCGATCGCATCCGACAGCAACCCGACCGAGCCGGTGAGCTGCCAGGCCGTGCCCTTCATCAGTATGGTGGCGACGGCGGCGGCGATGGACAGCCAGGCGTAGCGTTGCAGCGACGGCGAAGCGCTGTCCAAGAGCTAGCCTCCGCGCACCAGCGCCACGATCCTGCCCATGTCGAGGTTGCCGGCCTGCTCGCGGATCTGCGGCAGATAGCGCGCCTGCATCTCCTTGGCCGGGCCGAGCAGATTGCGGAAGCTGTCTTGCAACAGCGCGCTGCTCATTTGCCTTCCTCCGCCGTAGTAACGCTTGGCCACCTGACCCAGGGCATAGGTGGTGGCAAAGGAAAAGGCGACGCTGGTGGCGGCCTTGCCGAACTGCTTCGCGAGGCCGCCGGCTGCCTTGCCCAGCAGTCCGCCGAGCAGCTTGCGGCCGAACTGCTCCAGGTACTGGGAGGTGAGCCCAACCCCCAGCGTCGCCAGCAGTTCGCGGATGTGCCCCTGATCGAGTTCGTAGCCGTATGCCTTGCCGATGCCATAGACCATTCGGATTTGCAGGGGAATGATAGCCATGGATGCCCAGGACTGGGGCAGCAATTCGAGGGCGCCGTTCATGATGGCGCCGTTGAGGATGGTCCGGTCGAGTTCGGCTTCGGGGACGCTGGGCTGCGCCGCGATCGGCGGCCCTTCGCTGGCGGCCGTGGCCGTGGCGGCGACCGCCGGCGCTGCGCTGGCGACCAGTTCCGCCATGGTTTCGGCCTGGCGATCGGCCGGGGCGGTGACGCCGGCGTCGAGTTGCAGCGCCAGTGCCAGTTCGGCCAGGAATTGTCGCTCCGCGGCCGTCGCGCGGCCATCGGCGTCGCAGACGCAGACGGCCATTTCGTAGGCCAGTTGCCGATGCTCCGGCGCGGCCAGGGCTGCCGCCGCATCCGCCAGGTGCGCCTGCTGCGTCAGCACTCGCGTATAGAGCGCCGACAGGTCGCCGGCGCCCGCTTCGCCGCCGAGGGAGGTGGCCAGGCGGCGTATCTGTTCGCGCTCGCGCGCGTCGTTGGCGCCGTCGGCGAAGGCGGCAAGGAGGGCGAGGGTAAGAATGGCTTGCTGCTGTTCCTGATTCATGGCGTCTTTCTGTGGTCGTGAGTTGGGATGGGGTCAATCGTCGTCGCCGTGCCGGCGCCGACCGCGCTCGCCGTAGCCGCCGCGGATGTCGTGTTCGTCGGCGTTGCGATGGCATTCGACGCAGTTGTCGAAGTCGCGGATGCCTTCCTCGACGTGCTCGCGGCGGATGCTGGCCGGCGAATGCTCGTGGCAGCCGAAGCAGGTGTAGCGGCTGTAGTCGTTGCGCAGGTGACAGGTCGCGCAGCGCGCATTGTGGTCGCGGTCGAGCTCGAAATACTTGTCGTGGTCGAAGGTCGCCGGCGTCCACTTGTCCTGGCCGTGGCACTGGTTGCAATTGCCGCTGATCTGCCGGTGCAGCGCGTCGGTCGGCGATTGGTGGCAGCCCTGGCATTGTTCGCGCGTGGCCTTCTGCAGCAGGGCGTGGTCGAAGCGGCCTTGGGCGCGGTAGCGTTTGACGCCGGCATGGTCGCTATGGCAGGCGACGCAGTCCTGGCTGACGAGCTTCTGGTGGAAGGGCGTCGCCGTCAGCGGCTTTGCGATCGGCAAGCCCGTCGTCGTCAGGCGCCCGATGGTTTCGGGCTTGTGGCAGGAGACGCAGCGCAGCGAATCGGCGCCGCGCAGCGGGGCGTGGCAGGCGAAGCAATCGCCCTCCAGTTGCTTGTGGCCGGGAATCAGCTTGCCCGGTCCGACCATGGGCTGCGGATAGACGAAGGCCAGTGCCGCGAGGGCGAGCAGGTTGATGGCGAGCAGCAGCTTGACGACGGGTTTCATAGCCAGCCCCAGAACAGGAAAATGCTGGCGATGTGGCCCAGCGCCGTGACCGCGAAGACGACGAAAATCGGGATATGCACTTTCCGCCAGCGCGTCATGGCGTCGAGAGTCACCGCGTCCCAGAACACGGCCTGCTCGACTTCCGGCCGCGACAGGCCGCGCAACTGGTAGTGCTCGCGCTGTCCCTGGACGTGGCCGCGGGCGCGGTCCAGCAGCAGTTTGCCGACCATGCCGCTGATGACGTTGACGCCCATGGCCGCCGTCGCCAGCCAAGGCAGGATGGCGTTGAAATGTATCCCGGCATGGATCAGCACCAGCAGGGAGCCGAGCCAGGCGCCGAACTCGTGCAGGGTGAGCAGGGACTTGGGATTTCCGCTCGCGATGAACTTGCGCTTGCGCAGCGAATAGACCAGCGAGCCGACGATCAGGAGCGTGCCGGGAATGCCCAGGTAGCGGCCGACCCAGACCAGATCGAGTCGGTGCAGCAGATAGTCGCCGGCCAGCGTGGCCGCCGCCAGCAGGCCGGCAAGCAGGGTGAAGGGCAGGACGTGCTGGCGCCAGAGCGAAGGAATCATCTATGCCTCCAGGGTGATGCTGGTTTTCGGGGTGCAGACGCAGAGCAGGCAGGTGCCCGGTTCCGGATCGAAATCGGGGGGCTGGCGGTAGGCGACTTCGCCGCTCTTGATCGTCGTCTGGCAACTGCCGCAGCCGCCGGCGCGGCAGCCCGAGTTGACAGCGATGCCGCTGGCTTCGGCGAATTCGAGCAGACTGCCGGCGGCAGGTTGCCACGCCAGTTCCTTGCCGGAGCGGGCGAAGCCGACGACGATGCCTGCGTCCGCGGGCGCCGCTGCGGGCACGGCCGCCGGGCGGCGCTTGATGGAGGCGGGGCCGAAGGCCTCGTAATGGATGTGGGCCGCCGGCACGCCCCAGTCCTCCAGCGCCGGCACCAGGCTTTCCATCATCGGGCCGGGGCCGCAGAGGTAGAAGTGATAGGGTTTGAGCGGCAGTTCCTGGCGCAACAGGCGGACGTCGATGCGGCCGTGGCGGCGCTCTTCGCGGCCGTCGACGTCTGACGGCCGCGGAGCGCTGAAGCACAGGCGCAGATGAAAGTTCGCATGGGCTTCGGCCAGGGCGGCCAAGTGTTCGGCCATCACCAGTTCGCCGCCGTGGCGCACGCCGTAGAACAGCCAGAATTCGCGCTGCGGCTGCGTGGCCAGGCAGGCGTCGAGCATGCTCAGCAGCGGCGTGATGCCGATGCCGCCGCCGATCAATACGGCCGGCGCGTCGCTGCGGTCGATGTGGAAATGGCCGGCAGGGGCGCGGACCGGCAACACGCTGCCGACCGTGACGCGATCATGGAAGAAATTGGACGAACGCCCGGCCGCCAGGCCGCTGCCCGGCGGCGCCGGCACGCGCTTGACGGAGACGCGGTAATAGTCGGCGCGGGGACCGTCCGACAGCGAATAGCAGCGCACCAGCGCTTCGGTGCCGCCGGCCGCCGTCGGCAGGTCGAGGCGAAAGGTGAGGAATTGTCCCGGCAGAAATGGCGGCAACGGCTGCCCGTCCTCGGGCACGAGATAGAACGAGCACACGGATAGTGCGGCGTCCTCGATCTCCTTGCGCGCGACGCGGAAGTTGCGGTAGCCCGTCCAGGCGGGGACGCCGGCGGCTTCTGCGGCTGGCGGCGCTGCGGGCGGCTCCGGCAGGTCGGTGACGCGGCTGCGCAAGTCCTGATAGCCGCGCCAGTGGCGCCAGAAGCCGATGCCGAGATAAACGGCAATCTGCAAGCCGATGCCGAGCGCGATCCACAACAGTAGGGTGAGCGAAGTCATTTTGTCGTTGCCTAGGGTTAGCGCATGGCGAAAGCTTCCTGATGGAAGCGCAGGCGGCCGCGCCAGGCGCGTTGCAGGCCCTCCCGGAGCGAGTCGGCGAGACCTTGCGGACCGCAGAACCAGACGTCGGCGGGCCGCGCGTCGTCGCCAGCCGCGGCGAGGGCGGCGGCGGTCAGGAATTCGCCGCTCTGCGCGCTATGCACGTACAGACGCAGGCGCGGCAGCGCCGCGCACAAGGCCGCCAGCCGCGGCACGAAGGCGTCGCCGGCGCGGTCGCGCGTGCAGTAGTGCAGGTCGGCTGCCGGCGCCTGCTGCGGCCGGTCTTGCAGGGATTCGAGCCAGGCCAGGAAGGGCGTGATGCCGATGCCGCCGGCGATCCAGATCTGCTGCGCATCGGGATTGCGCCGCGCCAGATCGAAACGTCCGTAGGGGCCTTCGACGTGGACGGCCTGTCCCGGCCGCAGCCGCTGCGCGAGGCCGCGCGTGTAGTCGCCGAGCGCCTTGATCTGGAAGGTCACCCTGCGGTCGCCGCGGTCGGCGCTGGCGATGGTGAAGGGATGGGCCCCTTCCTCGGCATCGAAACTGACGAAGGCGAACTGGCCGGGGCGGTGGCCCTGCCAGCGGGCGTCGAGGCGGCAGGTGACTTCGGCGACGTCGGCGGCGGGGCTGGCGATGCTGGCGATGGTGCCGTGCGCGCGCCGCGCCGCACCGATGCGGCCGGCCAGGGCCACCGCGCCGGCCAGGGTGCCGCCGGCGAGCAGCAGCGCGAGCAGGACGCCGACCGGCTGCCGCCAGTAGTCGGGCGGGGCCAGCAGCGCGGCGTGAAAGGCGAGCATCAGGTAGAGCAGGGGCATGGCCTGGTGCAAGTGGCGCCAGCGCCGATAGGAAAAGCGCCGCCACAGCGTCAACGCCAGCATCGCCAGCACGCCGTAGAGGGCCCATTCGCCCATGTCTTCGGCGAGTTTGCGCAGGGCTTCGAGCAGGCCGTCGTAAGCTTCTTTCGGCGCGCGGCCTTCGCGGCCGACCCAGGCCTTGACGACGTCGTCGGCCATCTCGATCAGCCAGTGCGCCGCGGCGGCGGCGACGGCGAGGATGCCGGCACGCCGGTGCAGGCGATAGACGCGGTCCATGCCGCCGAGCGGCCGCTCCAGCCAGGCCGGACGCGTGGCCAGCATCATCGCCAGCGACATCAGCGCGATGGCGTAGAGCCCGGTCAGATGCAGGGCCTCCTGGCGCAGCGCCCAGGGCAGCGCGCCGCCGGCGGCGCCGCCGGTCAGGACGTCCCAGCCCCAGGCGAGGGTGACGAGGGCCAGCAGGCCGGCAAGGGGCGCCGTCATCGGCCTTGCCGTCCGGGCTCGTGCGGCAGCGGCGCGGCGCCCGCCGGCGGCAGGTCGTCGCGGCAGCGCCGTTCGTTGCATTCGACGCCGCGCGCGGCATCGTTGGCGTTGCGCCTGCGGGCCGCCGGGCGGCTGTCGACGATGTCGCCGCTGCGGGCGTCGACGTAGAGCTTGACGCGCTCGCCGTTGCGGGCGCTGGCGCGGACTTCGAAGCTCTGCGGTTCGCGTTCGATCTTGTCGATGTTCCAGTAGCCGAGCGCGACGAGCCTGTCGTAGATCTGGGGGATCGTCAGCGGCGGCCGCGTTTCGCTGCCGGGGAGGGGAGCGCCGTCGTCGGCGAACGCCGGCGCGAGGCCGCAGCAAAGGACGATGCCGGCAAGCAGATGGGATATGCGCATGATTCGATTCTCCGTGTCGTTGGTTGCAATGCGGGTGCGGCGCAGCCGGCTCATTCGTCGTAGTAGCCGCGCGCGGCGTCGGCGTGGCAGGCGGCACAGTTGGCCTTGCTGTTGACGTCCTTGTGGCGCCATTCCCAGTCCGGCACGTTGCGGTGTTCGCCGACCCATTTCGGCAGTTCGGTGATGCGCAGCGGCGCATCGGCGGTGGCGACGCCGCGCAGCAGCTTGCCGCCGTAGCGGCGGCCGCCGGTGTCGGCGGCATTGGCGACGAGGTAGGCGGCGATGCGCTCGGCCTGGGCAGGGTCGACGCTGGCATCGTCGCCGAAGTGGTTCTTGAGGCCGTTCATGACGCGCTGCCAGGATTTCGCCGGCAGCATGGCCGGCGCGAAGGCGAGGTGGCAACTGCCGCACTCCTCCTTGACGAGGGGATCGGCGACCGGCGGGTAGTAGTGGCCGCCGCCGGCCTGGGCACGGCCGAAGACGAGCGCGGAGAAGGCCAGGGCGGCGAGGCCGAGGGCGACGGGGCGGGAGCGAAGTTTCATGACGGCGGTCCTCGATGGGCAGGGGTGGGCGGCGGCGCTTAGCGGCTCGCCACGTAAGCGAGCCAGTCGCCTTTTTCGAGCGGCGTGCACTCGCGGCCGAGCACGTCGTTGCAGTTGCGCTTGAACCACTTCTCGACCTTGGCGGCGTCGGTATAGCGCGCGGGCGACAGCGAGACGGCGGCGGGCTCGATGGTCTTGCCGGCCGGCGTGCGCCCGGCGCTGCGGGGATCGTCGGCGTGGCAGCTCGCGCAGGACGGGGTTGCCGGTTTGCCGCCGGCGAACTTCTGGCGATGCAGGGCTTCGCCGCGCGCGGCGGAGAAGCCGGCAAAGGCGGGGGTGGTCGCTTTCGCGGCGGCGGCGTATTGCGCGAGCTGGTCTTCGCGCGGGCCGGCGGCGGCGGCCGTGGCCAGGGTCAGCGACAAGCTCAGGACGATTGCGGCAGTTTGCAGGTTCATGGTTCTCTCCAGGGAGGCGTTGTGGAGCGGACTATGCCTGGGGCAAACTGAACAGCGCCTGAAGCCGGCGTTAATCGGGCATTCAGGATGTGCAGGCTATATAGTTCGCCGTGGAGCCCGTGATGAACCGATATCGAAACTCGCTGCGACTGCCGATGGCCGCGCTGCTGCTGGGTCTGGCGGCGGCGCTGCCGGCGCGCGCCGACGACGCGCGCGACCACGACCGTGCGCGCCAGGCGCTCGAACAAGGCGAGATTCTGCCGTTGCGCACGATACTCGAAAGCGTCGAGCGCGATACGCCGGGCCAGATCATGGAAGTCGAGCTCGATCGCGACGAGGGACGCTGGATCTACGAAATCAAGGTGCTGCGCACGGGCGGCTCCCTCGTCAAGCTCAGCATCGACGCCCGCAGCGGCACGGTGCTCGGCAGCAGGGAGCGCGCCGCCAAAGGGGCGCCCCGCGCCGGGGAGAAGCGCTGATGCGCGTTCTGGTCGTGGAGGACGAGCCGACGCTCGCCGCGCAACTGGCCGAGGCCTTGCGCGGCGCGGCCTATGCCGTCGACGTCGCGCACAACGGCGTCGATGGGCATTATGCCGGCGCGGTCGAGACCTACGATGCCGTCGTTCTCGACCTCGGCCTGCCGCAAATGGACGGCATTACGGTGCTGAAGAAGTGGCGCGCCGCCGGGCGCGGCATGCCGGTGCTGATCCTCACGGCGCGCGACGCCTGGCACGAGAAGGTGGCCGGCATCGACGCCGGCGCCGACGATTACCTGACCAAGCCCTTCCACATGGAAGAGCTGCTGGCGCGGCTGCGCGCGCTGATCCGGCGCGCCGGCGGCCACGCCAGCGCCGAACTGGTGTGCGGGCCGGTGGTGCTGGATACGCGCAACAGCCGCGTCAGCGTCGATGGCCGCGCGCTGGCGCTGACCAGCCACGAGTACCGCGTGCTCGACTATCTGATGCATCACCCCGGCAAGCTGGTCTCGCGCAGCGACCTGATCGAACACATCTACGCCCAGGACTTCGACCGCGACTCGAACACCGTCGAGGTCTTCATCGCGCGTCTGCGCAAGAAGCTGCCGCCGGGAACCATAGAGACGGTGCGCGGCCTGGGCTACCGGCTCGCGGCGCCGCCATGAGGCTGCCGGCCACGCTGCGCGATTCGCTGCGCGTCCGCCTGCTGGCCGGGACGCTGGTCTGGATTCTCGCATCGCTGCTCGCCGCCGGCTGGGGCCTGAGCGGCTTGTTCCGCCACCACGTGACGGAGCAGTTCCATGCCGAACTGCGGACCCATCTCGACCAGCTCACCGCCAGCCTGGCGCTCGACGCGCAGGGGCGTCCGGCGTTGTCGACGCCTTTGAGCGATCCGCGCCTGAGCCGCCCCTACTCGGGGCTCTACTGGCAGATCGACCGCGCCGGCGCGCTGCACGCGGGGACCGGGGTGCTGCGTTCGCGCTCGCTGTGGGACGACGTCATCGCCGTGCCGGCCGACGTCTTGGTCGACGGCGAAATTCACCGTCATCGCCTGACCGGCCCGCAAGGCGCCCGCCTGGGCGCGATCGAGCGCATCGTGTTCACCGAGAACCGGCCGGATCTGCCGCTGCGCCTGATCGTCGCCGCCGACGAGCGGCTCATGCACGAACCCGTGGAGCGCTTCAACGACGCACTCTGGCTCGCACTGGCCGTGCTCGGGCTGGGGCTGGTGATCGCGGCCGTGGTCCAGGTCGTCGTCGGCCTGGCGCCGTTGCGGCGCCTGCGCCGGGAACTGGCGGCGGTGCGCAACGGCGGAGCGCAGCAGTTGGCGGACGATTTTCCGGTCGAAATCCGTCCCTTGGTCGAGGAGTTCAACGCCGTGCTGGTGCAGAACGCCGAGATCGTGGCGCGTGCGCGTACCCAGGCCGGCAATCTCGCCCATGCGCTGAAGACGCCGCTGACGGTCCTCGCCAACGCCGCCGACGTCGGGGAGGGGGAACTCGCCCGTCTCGTCCGCGATCAGGTCGATGCTGCCAGAAAGCAGGTCGATTACCACCTGACCCGCGCCCGCGCCGCGGCGGCGACGCGCTTCCCGGCCGCGCGGACTCCGGTGCATGCCGCGGCCGAAGGCCTGGTGCGCGTGATGCGGCGCATTCACGCCGAGCGCGGGCTGGAGGTGGTCGTCGCGCCGATGCCGGAGACATTGACGTTTCGCGGCGAAGAACAGGACTTGCAGGAAATGCTCGGCAATCTGCTCGACAACGCCTGCAAGTGGGCGACTCACCGCGTCACCGTGCAGGCGGCCGATGCGGCGGGCAAGCTGGTCGTCACCATCGACGACGACGGCAAAGGCATTCCCGCCGCGCAACGGGAGGCGATGCTGCGCCGCGGCGTCCGCGCCGACGAGCAGGCGCCCGGCTCGGGTCTCGGGCTGGCGATCGTCGACGATCTGGCCCGGCTTTACGGCGGCTGCATCGAACTGGCCGACTCGCCGCTGGGCGGCTTGCGCGCCGTGCTGACGCTGAGCGCCGCCTGAGCGGCTACTTGCGGCTGCCGAGGATGCCGCGCAGGGTGTCCTGGATGTCGGCCGGAATCAGCACCGTCTTGGCGTTGTCGGACTTCGCCAGGTTGCCGATGGCGCTGATGTACTTCTCGCCCAGCATGTAGCGCATCGGCGCGTCTTCGCTGCCGATGGCGGCGGCGACGCGGCGGATGGCCTCGGCCGAGGCGTCGGCCAGCGTCACCTGGGCCTCGGCCTGCAAGCGCGCCGCCTGCAACTGGGCCTCGGCGTTGAGGATGGTGGATTGCTTGGTGCCCTCGGCCTTGGTCACCATGGCCTTGCGCTCGCGCTCGGCCGAAGCCTGGGCTTCCATCGCCTTCTGCATCGACTCGGAGGGCTTGACGTCCTGAATCTCGACCGACTTCACGGTCAGGCCCCAGTCGATGGCCTCGTCGGCGACGCCTTCGCGCAGGCGCGCCTTGATCTTGTCGCGGTTGGAGAGCGCCTCGTCGAGCGTCATTTCGCCGATGATCGAGCGCAGCGTGGTCATGATCATGTTGCGGATGGCCTCGGAGAAGTCGGTCACGCCGTAGACGGCCTTGATCGGGTCGGTGATCTTGATGAAGGCGATGGCGTTGGTGAGGATGACGGCATTGTCCTTGGTGATGACTTCCTGCTCCTGGACGTCGAGGATGATGTCCTTGGTCACCAGCTTGTAGCGCACCTGGTCGAAGTAGGGAATGATGATGTTGAGGCCGGGATGCAGCGTGGTGTGGTACTTGCCGAGCCGTTCGACGATCCATTCCTCGCCCTGGGGCAGGATGCGCACGCCTTTGGCGATGGTGACGGCGACGAAAATGAATACCGCAACGACCAGAACCATGAATTCGCCCACGATCATTCTCCCTTCAGCATTTGCCAACTTTCAACAACTGGCCGTCGACCGCCAGCACCCTGACGCGGCCGCCGGCGGCGATGGCTTCGTCGGCGACGCAAGGCCAGACGTCGGAGCCCATCACCGGCTTCTGGAAACGCACTTCGCCGCGCCCCGATTCGGCGCCGAGCAGTTGGACGTCGCGCACCAGGACGCCGATTTCGCCGAGCGCCGCATCGGCCTGGCCGGCGCGCGTTCTGGCGGCGTCGCGGCGGAAGACCCGGAACCAGAGCACGGTCATCGCCACCGAGGCCGCCGTCCACAGCAGGATCTGCGTGCTGACGCCGAGACCCGGCGCCAGCAGCAGGATCACGCCCACCAGCAGCGCGCCGAGGCCGAACCAGATGACGAAAAAGCTTGCCGCGGCGAGTTCCGCCAGACCCAGGGCGAGGCCGAAGACCACCCAATGCCACCATGCCGGTTCCATGTTCTTGGCTTCCTTTCGCTACGTTCTGGCACATCATAGTATGGACCGATGACGGCAGGGTGAAGCAGACGCTTCACACCGCGCCGGCGATACCCATTAACATTCGCCGCCATGTTTCCCTTTCGCTACGAGTTATGGATCGGCCTGCGCTATGCGCGCGCGAAAAAGCGCAACGGCGGCCGCAATCCCTTCATTTCGGTCATTTCGCTGATCTCCATGCTCGGCATCGCGCTCGGCGTGGCGGCGATGATCGTCGTGCTCTCAGTGATGAACGGCTTCCAGAAGGAATTGCGCACGCGCATCCTCGGCGTCG
>JACRPB010000176.1 GCA_016214175.1 Rhodocyclales bacterium | reverse complement strand
GTGGCCGACATGTCGTCCAACATTCTGTCGCGGCCGATGGATGTGTCGAAATACGGCCTGATCTACGCCGGCGCGCAAAAGAACATCGGCCCGGCCGGCCTGACCATCGTCATCGTGCGCGAAGACCTGGTCGGCGAGACCCTGCCCGGCACGCCGACCATGTACGACTACAAGATACACGTCGACAACGAGTCGATGTACAACACGCCGCCGACCTACGGCATCTACATGGCCGGCTTGGTGTTCAAATGGCTCAAGGACAAAGGCGGTCTGAAGGCGATGGAGCAGCACAACATCGCCAAGGCCTCCGTGCTGTACGACTACCTCGACAGCACCGGTTTCTACAGCTGTCCAACGGCGAAGGACAACCGTTAGCGCATGAACGTGCCGTTCACCTTGAAAGATGCCGCGCTCGACGAGGAATTCCTCAAGGGCGCCAAGGCCCACGGCCTACTCCAACTCAAGGGCCACCGCTCGGTCGGCGGCATGCGCGCCTCGATCTACAACGCCATGCCGATCGAAGGCTTGCAGTTGCTGGTCGAGCACATGAAGAACGTCGAGAAGAGCCATGGTTAAATCCATCGTCGCGCAGCGACACCCCGTCCCCCTCTCCCGCAAGCGGGAGAGGGCAGGGGAGAGGGAGCGCTCATGACTAACCGTAATGACCAGAATTCGAATGGAGTGCCGTCATGAGCGCCAAGGTCCTCACCCTCAACGCTATCTCCAAGAAAGGCCTGGCCCGGCTACCCGAGGGCTATAGCGTCGGTAACGACGTGGCCGAGCCGGACGGCATCCTGGTCCGTTCGCAGAACATGCACGAGATGGCGATCCCGGCCTCCGTGCTGGCCATCGGCCGTGCCGGCGCCGGGACCAACAACATCCCGGTCAAGCAGATGTCCGAGCGCGGCGTGGTGGTGTTCAACGCGCCGGGCGCCAACGCCAATGCGGTGAAGGAACTGGTGATCGCCGGCATGTTGCTGGGCACGCGCAACTTGATCCCGGCCCTGCGCTTCGTCGATGGCCTGGAGGGCGACGACGAGTCGCTGCACAAGCAGGTCGAGGCGGGCAACAAGCACTTAGTCGGCAACGAACTACCGGGCCGCACCCTGGGCGTGATCGGCCTGGGCGCCATCGGCTCGCTGGTGGCCGATGCCGCGATTCGCCTGGGCATGAACGTGATCGGCTTCGATCCCGAGATCACGGTCGAGGCGGCCTGGCGCTTGCCCGCGCAGGTGAAGAAGGCGGGCAGCGTCGAAGAGGTGGTCAAGCACGCCGACTTCATCAGCCTGCACGTGCCCTTCCTGCCGGCGACCAAGGACTTGATCAACGCCGAGCGCATCAAGCTGATGAAGAAGGGCACGGTGCTGCTCAACTTCGCGCGCGACGGCATCGTCAACGAGCCGGCGGTGCTCGACGGCCTGAACGAGGGCAAGCTGCACGCCTATATCTGCGACTTTCCGAGCAATCTGCTCAGGCAGCATCCCAACTTTGTCGCCTTGCCGCACTTGGGCGCATCGACCGAGGAGGCCGAGGAGAACTGCGCGATGATGGTGGCCGAGCAACTGGCCGACTATCTGGAAAACGGCAACATCCTGAACTCGGTCAATTTCCCCAACATCGGCATGCCGCGCGAGTCGCAGTGGCGCCTGGCCATTGCCAATGCCAACGTGCCCAATATGAACATCCACAATATGCTGAACAAGTCCAAGGGCGACCTGGCCTTCACCCTGGTCGATGTCGACAGCACGGTGTCGGATGCCGCGCTGAAGAGCTTGGCCGGTATCGAGGGCGTGCTGCGGGTGCGCTATCTGCCGGCGGTCTGAATCTGAATGGAAAAAGAACTCGAACAACTGCGAGTCCAGATCGACGCGCTGGACGAGCGCCTGCTGGAACTGCTGAACGAGCGGGCCAAGCTGGCCCAGGCGGTCGGCCATGTGAAAGGCGGCTCGCCGGTCTACCGGCCCGAGCGTGAGGCCCAGGTGCTGCGCCGCCTGGCCGAGGCCAATCCCGGCCCCTTGCCCAAGGAGGCGGTACGCCTCTTGTTCCAGGAGGTGATGTCGGCCTGTCGCGCCCTGGAGAGCAGCCTGACCGTGGCCTTCCTCGGTCCCGAGGGCACCTTCTCCGAAGCGGCGGCGATCAAGCAGTTCGGCCATGCCGTCGACCGCCTGCCGGCCGAATCCATCGACGAGGTCTTTCGCCAGGTGGAGCGGGGCGAGGCCGGTTACGGCGTGGTGCCGGTGGAGAACTCGACCGAGGGCGCCGTCAGTCGGACGCTCGATCTCTTGACCCAGACGCCGCTCAAGGTCTGCGGCGAGGTGATGCTGCGCGTGCGCCAGCAGTTGATGCGCCGGGTTGATGAGCAAGGCGGGGGCCAAGGACTGGATGGCATCGAGCGCGTGTATTCCCATGCCCAATCCTTGGCCCAGTGCCACGAATGGCTGGATCGCCATCTGCCCAAGGCGGAACGCATTCCCGTGGTCAGCAATGCCGAGGCCGCTCGCCTGGCGGCGCAGGACCCCAAGGCCGCAGCGGTGGCGGGCGAGGTGGCGGCCGAACGCCACGGCCTCGACATCGTGATGCGCGACATCGAGGATGAGCCGACCAATACCACCCGCTTCCTGGTGCTGGGCCGCGAGGATGCCGGCGCCTCCGGCCGGGACAAGACCTCGCTGGTGCTGTCGGCGCAGAACCGGCCGGGCGCGCTGCTCGACCTGATCGCGCCGTTCTCGGCCATGGGCATCGGCCTCAACCGCCTGGAGTCGCGCCCGGCTCGGAGCGGCGCCTGGGAATACGTGTTCTTCATCGACATCGACGGCCATCGCAGCGACGAGCGCGTCGCCACCGCACTGGCCAAGGTGCAAGAGAACGCCACGCTGTTCAAGGTGCTCGGTTCCTACCCGGTCGCCGTCTAAGCTATTTCTGCATTCATGATCGCACCCGACCATATCCGTGCCATTGCCCCCTATCAGCCGGGCAAGCCGATCGCCGAACTCGCCCGCGAGATGGGCCTCGCCGAGACCGACATCGTCAAGCTGGCCTCCAACGAAAACCCGCTCGGCATCTCGCCCAAGGCGCGGGTCGCCATCGCCGGCTGTCTCGACGAACTCGCGCTCTATCCGGACGGCAACGGCTTCGAGTTGAAGAGCGCCATCGCCCGCAAGTACGGCGTCGGCCTCGACCAGATCGTGCTCGGCAACGGCTCCAACGACGTGCTGGAACTGGCCGCGCGCGCCTTGCTCACGCCGGACGGCAGCGCGGTTTATGCCCAGCACGCCTTCGCCGTGTATCCCTTGGTCACCCAGGCCTGCGGGGCCGCCGGTATCGAGGCCAAGGCAAAAAATTATGGCCACGACCTGAACGCGATGCTGGCGGCGATCCGGCCCGACACCCGCATCGTGTTCATCGCCAACCCCAACAATCCCACCGGCACCCTGCTGCCGCCGGCCGTGGTGCATGATATGCTTTCGCGCGCGCCGAAAGATGTTTTGGTGGTATTGGACGAGGCTTATACGGAATACCTGACGCCGGAGCTGCGCTGCGATCCCAAGGCGCTGCTGGACCAGTTCCCGAATCTTCTGATTAGCCGCACCTTCTCCAAGGCTTATGGCCTGGCGGGCCTGCGGGTGGGCTATGGCCTGGCGGCACCGGAGGTGGCGGACCTGCTGAACCGGGTGCGCCAGCCCTTCAACGTGAACAACATCGCCCTGGCGGCGGCGGCGGCGGCCCTCACCGACGACGCCTTCCTGGCCGAATCGAAGCGGGTGAACGACGCCGGCATGGCGCAGTTCATCGAAGGCTTCAAGCGCCTCGGTCT
>JACRPB010000048.1 GCA_016214175.1 Rhodocyclales bacterium | reverse complement strand
ACGTCCAGTTGAACATCTGGATCGGCATTACGGTGAAGGGCGCGAACAGCCAGTCAGTGAGACCGGCGGGGGGATCGCCGCTGAAGGGCGCCGGCGGCAGGAAGGCGATGAAAGTCAGCGCGCCGATGGTGATGATCGGCGCCGTCTCGCCGATGGCGCGCGCCATGCCGATGATGACGCCGGTGAGTATTCCCGCCGACGAATAGGGCAGGATGTGGTCGGCCACCATCTGCCAGGTCGTCGCGCCGCATGCATAGGCGCCTTCGCGAATGGCCTGGGGAATGGAACGGATCGCCTCGCGCGTGGCGACGATCACCACCGGCAGGATCAGCAGCGCCAGCGTCAGGCCGGCCGAGAGGATACTCTGGCCGAAGCCGAACTGATAAACGAAGAGGCCGAGGGCGAGCAGGCCGTAGACGATCGAGGGCACGCCGGCGAGGTTGGTGATGTTGATCTCGATGATGTCGGTGATCCAGTTCTTCGGCGCGTACTCTTCGAGATAGACGCCGGCGGCGATGCCCAGCGGCACGGCGGCCAGGGCCGTGACGATCATCACCAGCGTCGTGCCGACCCAGGCCGAGAGGATGCCGGCGCCGGCCGCGCGCCGCGACGGAAAGTTGGTGAAGAAATCGGCGTCGAGGCGCGGTACGCCCTGCACCGCCATGTCGATGAACAGCGCGCTGAAAGTCAGCACGCCGACCATCAGCGCCAGGATGCCGAGCACGCCGAAAAGCGCGTCCCAGCGCTTGGCCTTGGCGATCAGGGCGCGGATCGCCGCGAGGTCGTGCGGATTCATTTCAATAGACCTCGCGATACTTCCTGCGCAGCCAATAGCCGAGCAGATTGAACACCAGGGTCATCAGCATCAGGCTCAAGCCGGCGGCGAAGATGGTCTGGTAGCCGATGGAGCCGTGGGGCAGATCGCCCAGCGCGACCTGCACGATGTAAGAGGTGATGGTCGCCCCCGGCTCGGTCGGGTTGAAGGTCAGGTTCGGCTGCATGCCGGCGGACACCGCCAAGATCATGGTCTCGCCGACGGCACGCGAAATGCCGAGGATGTAGGCGGAGGCGATGCCCGAGAACGCCGCCGGCGTCACCACCTTGAGCGCCGTCTGCAAGCGCGTCGCGCCCATCGCGTAGGAGCCTTCGCGCAGGCTCATCGGCACCGCGCGCATCGCGTCTTCCGACAGCGAGGCGACGTAGGGAATGATCATGATGCCCATGACGATGCCGGCCGAGAGCAGGTTGAAGCCCGGCAGCTCGGGATAGATCTTCTGCAACAGCGGCGTCAGAAAGACCAGGGCGAAATAGCCGTAGATGATGGTCGGCACGCCGCCGAGGAGTTCGAGGAAAGGCTTGGCGATCTCGCGCACCCGGAACGGCGCGAACTCCGAAAGATAGATGGCGATGACGGTGCCGAGCGGAATCGCCACCAGCAGCGCCACCGCGGAACTGGTGATGGTGCCCGAAAGCAGGACCATGATGCCGAAATGGGCATCGTCGAAGAGCGGCGTCCATTGGGTGTCGAACAGGAAGTCCGACAGGGGCACCTGCTGGAAGAAGACCCAGGACTCCTTGGCCAGGATGTAGACGATGGCCGCCGTCGTAAACACCGAGACGAGGGCGGCACCGAACAGCACGAACTCGATGACGCGCTCCTTCACATGGCGCGACGCCCGCCGGCGCAATCGGTCGCTGACCGCGCCAACGGCGGGAAATGGGGATTCGACAGTCACAATGGAACTCATTGTAGCAATAGCCTGTGCGGACGCGCGCCGCCTGCGCGGCGATCAGGCGGAGCCGGCAAGCCGGCCCTGCCTGCGTTGCGGAGAATTACTCCTTCGGATTCCGCTTCAGCAGATCGGCGATCTTGACGCCGATCTCGGCCTCGCCGCCGAAGGCCGTGCCGGTCTTCTTCTTGGCAAAGTTGTCCAGCGCGTGCTTGTAGTCGCTGTCGGCGAGCGGCACGTACTTCACTTCCTTGGCCAGCGCACCGCCATGCTTCAGGTAGTACTCGACGAACTCCTTGACCTCCGGACGATCCACCGCCTTGGCACTGATGTAGATGAATATCGGGCGCGACAGCGGCTCGTAGCTGCCGTCGATCACGGCTTCGATCGAAGGCAGCGTGGCCTTGCCCTTCGAGTTCACGACCGGTACCGCCTTCAGCTTGTCCTTGTTCTCGACGTAGTAGGCAAAACCGAAATAGCCGAGCGCGCCGACGTCGCGGGCCACGCCCTGCACCAGCACGTTGTCGTCTTCCGAGGCCGTGTAGTCGCCGCGCGAGGACTTGGCCTTGCCGACGGTCGCCTCGGTGAAGTAATCGAAGGTGCCCGAATCGGCGCCGGGTCCGAACAGCTTGAGGTTCTGGTCGGGCCAGGCCGGGTTCGCCTGGTTCCACTTGACGAGCTTGCCCTGGGCCGCCGGTTCCCAGATCTTCTTCAGCTCGGCGACGGTGATTTCCTTGAGGAAGGCGTTCTTCGGGTTCATCACCACGGTCAGCGCGTCGAAGGCGATCGGCAACTCGATGTACTTGATGCCGGCTTCGCGGCAGGCGTCCATTTCCTTCTTCAGGATCGGGCGCGACGCACCGGAAATATCGGTCTCGCCGCGACAGAACTTCTTGAAGCCGCCACCGGTGCCGGAAATGCCGACGGTCACCTTGACCGCATTCTTCTTCGCCTTCTGGAATTCCTCGGCCACCGCCTCGGTGATCGGGAATACAGTCGAGGAACCGTCGATCTTGACCAGGGCGTCGGCGCGCACGCTGGCCGCGGCCAGCAGACAGGCACCGCCGATGAAGACGGGCAGCAGGGGATTCGGTTTCTTGCTCATGCGGATATCTCCTTAGTGGGACTAGAACTCGTTGGCGTGCAGTCTATGAAGACTTTGTTACGGCCATGTGACATGATTCCAATCCGCCGCAAGGGCACGACTGTCACACGCCCGCAACATCGCCGCGGCACCGTGCGACCATGCCGCACCCAACCCGTACCCCCTCCCCGCTGCGCGTCCTGATGGTATCGGACGTCTATTTCCCGCGCATCAACGGCGTCTCGACTTCCATCGAAACCTTCCGCAGCGATCTCGTCGCCGCCGGCGTCAAGGTGCAACTCGTCGCCCCCGCCTATCCCGAACCGCACGAGACCCCGGCCACCTGGCGCGTCGCCTCGCGCCGCGTGCCCTTCGATCCCGAGGATCGGCTGATGCAGCGGCGCCCGCTGGCCCGCACGCTCGGCGCCCTGGCCGGCGCCGGCGTCGACCTGATCCACATCCAGACGCCCTTCGCCGCCCACTACGCCGGTCTGCGCACGGCGCGGCGCCATGGCCTGCCGGTGCTGGCGACCTACCACACGCATTTCGAGGAGTACATCGGCCACTATCTGCCGCTGCTGCCGCGCCCGCTGCTGAAAGGCATCGCCCGCCGCATCGCGCGCCAGCAGTGCAACGGCCTCGACGCCGTGGTCGTCCCTTCGCTGGCGATGCGGGAAACGCTGCACGGCTACGGCGTCACCGCGCCGCTTTACATCCTCCCCACCGGCATCCCGATCGCCCATTTCGCCGCCGGCCAGCGCGCACGTTTCCGCACCCGCCACGGCATTCCGGAACACCGCAGCGTCGCCCTCTACGTCGGCCGCGTCGCCTTCGAAAAGAACATCGCCTTCCTGCTCGAAGCCATGGTGCATGCCATACAACGCCGGCCCGAGCTGCTGCTGGTGATCGCCGGCGAAGGCCCGGCCCTGCAAGGCCTGCAAAGAATGGCGGTCCAGCTCGGCCTCGCCGATCACGTTCGCTTCGTCGGCTATCTCGACCGCGGCACGGAACTGCCCGACTGCTACGGCGCGGCCGACGTCTTCGCCTTCGCCTCGAAGACCGAAACCCAGGGCCTGGTGCTGCTCGAAGCCATGGCCGCCGGTCTGCCCGTCTATGCCCTCGCGCGCATGGGCACGCGCGACATCGTCCAGCCCCTGCGCGGTGCCGTCTCCGCCCCGGACGCACCCGTCGATTTCGGCCACGGCCTCGCCGAACTCGCCGGCGACCGAGCTCGCCTGAAGGCCCTGGCCGCCGCCGGCCGCGGCTTCGCCGCCGAATGGTCGTCGCCCGAGCGCGCCCAGCAGTTGGCGAACCTCTATCGCTCCCTGGTAAGACCGGCGCCATGAACGCTCCCCAACATCCCGGCGACGAAAGTCCCTGCAAGGGCAAGACCGGCCTGCGTCGCGTCTGGAACGCCCTCCACTACTCGCTGGCCGGCCTGGCCGCCGCCTACCGCCACGAAGACGCCTTCCGCCAGGAAGTCCTGCTCGCCGCCCTGCTCATTCCCTGCGCCCTGCTACTCCCCGCCAGCGGCGTCGGCCACGCCCTGATGATCGGCAGCGTGCTGCTGGTGCTCGTGGTCGAACTCGTCAACTCGGCCATCGAAGCCGCCGTCGACCTCATCTCCCTCGACCGCCACCGCCTCGCCAAGCGCGCCAAGGACATCGGCAGCGCCGCGGTGCTGATCGCGCTGCTCAACGTCGTCGTCACCTGGGCACTGGTTCTCCTCGCTTAGCGGACTCGAACCGCCTCGCCGCATCCGGGTCTAATTTCGACACAAGCGCGCGGTAAAGGTGGCGCCGGCCTTCGCAGCGCTTTCGCCTTCCCCGCCCGCCTTCGCCCTGGCCCGGACCTGCCGATCCATCGTTTGCCCCCACAGGAGTATCCCGTTCGAGATGAGTCAGGCGATGCCAGATATCCTTCTGGTGGACGACGACGCCGACATGTTGGCCCTGCTGGCGATGCGGCTCGAAAGCGCCGGCTATGAAGTGAACGCCGTCGGCGATGCCGAAAAGGCGTTGGCAAGCCTGGCGACGGTGCGGCCGCAGGTCGTCGTCAGCGACATGCGCTTGCCCGGCATGGACGGCGCGACACTGAGCGCCGCCATCCACCGCGAACATCCGACCTTGCCGGTGATCCTGCTCACGGCTTACGGCACGATCGCCGAGGCCGTCGAAGCCGCCCAGCAGGGCGTGTTCTGCTATTTGACGAAACCTTGCGCGCCCAACGAACTGGAAGACGCAATCGCCCGCGCCTTGGCCGCTTCCGGCGCGGCGCCGACGACGGCGGCGGCACAGGACGACTGGCGCGCAGAGATCGTCACGCGCAATCCGGCCATGGAGAACATGCTGGCGCAGGCGAAGCTGGTCGCCGCCGGCGATGCCAGCGTGCTGATCCGCGGCGAATCGGGCACCGGCAAGGAAGTCCTGGCGCGGGCCATCCATCGCGCCAGCCTGCGGCGCGACGGTCCGTTTCAAGCCGTCAATTGCGGCGCGATACCGGAACCGCTGCTGGAATCGGAACTATTCGGACACGTCAAAGGCGCTTTCACCGGCGCCGTGCGCGATCATCGCGGCCTGTTCCAGGATGCCCGCGGCGGCACGCTGCTGCTCGACGAAATCGGCGACATGCCGATGCCCCTGCAGGTGAAGCTGCTGCGCGTACTGGAAGAAAGACAGGTGCGCCCGGTCGGCGCGACGACGCATGTCGCCATCGACGTGCGCATCCTCTCGGCGACGCACCGCAATCTGGAGGCGCAACTGGCCGCCGGACGCTTCCGCGAGGATCTCTATTACCGCTTGAACGTCGTCAGCCTGACCTTGCCGGCGCTGGCCGAACGCCGCGACGACATCACGCTGCTGGCCACCCACTTCCTGCGGCGACTCGCCGCGCGCTACGGCAAACGCATCAGCAGCTTCGCGCCCGATGCGCGCCAGATGCTGCTCACCGCCACCTGGCCCGGCAACGTGCGCCAGCTCTACAACGCGGTCGAACAGGCGGTCGCCCTATGCACCACCGACGTCATCCCGTCGAGCCTGGTGCGCAATGCGATCTCGTCGGCCCAGGACGTGGTGCCGATGGAAGAGGCGCGCCGTCGCTTCGAGCGCGACTACCTGTGCCAGTTGCTGCGCCTCACCGGCGGCAGCGTAGCCGAGGCGGCCAGGATCGCCGGACGCAATCGCACCGACCTGTACAAGCTGTTGCAGCGGCACGGCATCGACCCGGCGCAGTTCAAGTGAAACCAATAAAAAGACCTCGCCGACGCAGCGGCGAGGTCCGTGCTTCACAACCCGGTTTTAGTGGGAATCGTCACCGGCGGCAGCACGACCGGCGGCTTCGGCACCGGAGGCCTGACGACCGGTGGCGGGGTGACGACCGGCGGAATCACGATCGGCGGGGTAACGACCGGAGGCACGGGGACCGGCGTCGGCGTGGGCGTGGGTGTCGGTGTGGGCGTAGGTGTCGGTGTGGGCGTGGGTGTCGGTGTGGGCGTAGGTGTCGGTGTCGGCGTAGGCGTAGGCGTCGGTACGGGCGTAGGCGTAGGCGTCGGCGCCGTATGGCAGGTCGTACAGGTAAGACCGGTCGGAACGAACGGGTGAGAACCGCCCGGCGCCGGCGCGACGCAGGAACCGCAGCTCGGCAGCGATTGGGCCTGCGCGGCAACTGCCGGGAGCAGAGACAGGGGAATTGCTGCCAGCAGCGCGCCCACGAACGACCTTGCCTTGAATCCGGTCGCAGAAGTATCGAGCCGCGTATTGGCGCGGACGTTTTGTTTGATGAATTTCACTGAAGATCTCCTAGTCGATAGGGGCTGAAAAAATTTCGAGGGGCACTGGCCGTAGCCGATACCGCCACGAACTCCCTTCAGCAACCGCCGTGCCCAGCTTGAACATGCGTTGATCGACAACGAGTTGAAGAAAATCCGGGGCAATTCGACCCGCCGCGGCGACGCCGTTCTGTCGCCGCGCGGCGACCGCCGAACCCGTCGACAACCGCAAGTGCTTGATGGATCGCCACTTGCCCTGTCGCAAATCGGCGACACGCCTTGGCGCGGCGTCTTGCTTACGGCGCGGCGAGCGTTTCCTCGCCGAACGCCTGCCAACCGCCGCCCAGCGCGCGGCAGAGGTCCACCACGGCGCCGAAGCGCTGGGCGCGAATGCCGCTCAAGGCCGCGTCGGCAGCAAGCAGCGCGCGCTGGGCATCGAGCACGGTGAGAAAGTCGCTGGCGCCGGCGCGGTAGCGGATCTCGGCCAGCCGATAGGCCTCGCGCGCATGCAGTTGCGCCTGGCTTTGTGCGCGTTCCTGGACGGCGAAATGCTCGATCCCGGCCAAGGCATCTTCGACGTCGCGGAAAGCCGACAATACGGTCTGTCGGTAGTTTTCCGCCAGTTCGCGCTGGCGCGCCCGCGACAGCTCGACCTGGGCCGCGCGCCGGCCGGCGTCGAAAATCGTCGCCAGCGCATCGATGCCGACGGCGGCGAAACCGGTACCGGCGTCGAACAGGCCGCCCAGCGTCGCCGCCGCCGTTCCCGCGCGCGCGCTCAATTGCAGCCGCGGCCACAGCGCCGCACGCGCCGCGCCGATATCGGCGTTGGCGCCGATCAGCGCCGCCTCGACCTGGCGCACGTCGGGACGCTGTTCCAGCAGTTGCGCCGGCAAGCCGAGCGGCACGGCGGGGACGGCCAGCGACGACAGCAGGGTGTCGGAAACCGTCAGCGCCTCGGGCGTGCGCCCGGCCAGCAGCGCCAGGGCGTCGAGACTCGTCCGCCGCCGTTGCAGCAAAGGCGGAATCGCCGCCTCGGCGCTCGCCTGCACCGTGCGCTGCTGCGCCAGTTCCAGTGCCGAAATTCTGCCCGCCTGCTTTTGCGCTTCGATCACCGCCAGCAGACGCTGCACGTTGGCCAGATTGTCGCGGGCGACCTTGAGGCTGTCGTTGATGGCGAGGATCTGAAAATAGACGGCGGCGACGTCGGCGACGAGTCCCTGGCGCAAGGCTTCCTGCCCGAAGCGGGTCGCCAGCAAGGTAGACGCCGCGGACGCTTGCGCATAGCGCGCGGAACCCCAAAGGTCCGCTTCCCAGGTCACGCCGACGCCGGCCGATGCACTGTCGGCCGCCGGGTTGCCGGAGAACCACGTGCGACTGCTGCCGGCATCGACGGCGATCACCGGATACAGGCCTGCGCCGGCCATGCCGACGAGCGCCCGCGCCTGGGCGACGCGGGCCGCGGCGGCTTGCAAGTCATGATTGCCGGCCTGCGCCGTCGCCGCCAGCGCATCGAGTTCTGCGCTGGCGAACGCCTTCCACCACTCGCGCGCCGGACCGCCGCCCGCGCTGGCTTCCCCCTGCCCGACCCAGGCGGACGGCACGTCCACCGCCGGCCGCCGATACGGCTCGCCGACGCCGCCGCAGCCGGCGAGCGCCGCCGCGCCCAGCACCGCTGCGGCGATTGCGGACGCGACGATGCGAGTGCGGCCCATGCTCACTCCGCGGCCAGCGCCACCACCGGATCGAGCCGCGCCGCACGCCGCGCCGGCAGGTAGCCGAACAACAGGCCGACGCCCACGGCGCTGCCGAAGGCGAGCAGCACCGGCGCCAGCGAATAGGCCACCGGCAGGCCGAAGCGCGCCGCGCCCCAAGCCGCCGCCAGCCCGCCGGCGACGCCGACGAGGCCGCCGACGGCGCTCACCACCAGAGCTTCCGTGATGAACTGGAGCATGATGTGCACCACGCGCGCGCCGACGGCGATGCGAATGCCGATCTCCCGCACACGCTCGGTCACCGACACCAGCATGATGTTCATGACGCCGATGCCGCCCACCAGCAGCGATATGGCGGCGACCGAGCCGAGCAGCAGCGTCAGCGTGTCCTGCGTCGCCGTCGCCGTCTGCAGCAGGGAGGCCATGTTGCGCACCTGGAAATCGACCTTGCGGTGGCGCGCTTCGAGCGCCGCGGCGACGGCCGCTGCGGTCTCTTCCATGCGTTGCACGTCGGCCACCTGCACCGTGATCGCGCGCACGTAGCGACGCCCGAACAGGCGCATGCGGCCGGTGGTCAGCGGCATGAAGACGACGTCGTCCATGTCGGCGCCGGCAGCGCTCGCGCCCTTCGCCGCCAGCACGCCGATGACCTGGAAGGGAATGTTGTTGAGCAGCACGTAGCGGCCGACCGGGTCTTCCCCGTTCGTGAACACCGCCTCCGCCGCCGTACGGCCCAGCACTGCCACCGGCGCGTAGCCCTTGACGTCGTCGTCGGAAAAGAAGCTGCCGCTCGCCGCCGGCCAGTTGCGCGCGGCCGCGTAACCGCCGGTGGTGGCGTTGCCGGTCGTCGTGTAGTCGTTGGCGCCGGCGCGCAGCACGACGCCGCCGGTGAACTCGGGCACCGCGCGCCGCACGTTCGGCAGCGCCGCCAGCGCCTCGGCGTCCTCGGCCACCAGCGAGGCGATTTCCTCGGGCGTGCGCACGTTGCGCGCGCCGGGGCGCACCACCAGGAGATCGGTGCCCATGGCCTCGATGCGTTCGAGCACTTGCCGCTTGCTGCCGTCGCCGAGCGCCAGCATCGCCACCACCGAGGCGACGCCGATCATGATGCCGAGCAGCGTCAGCACGGTGCGGAACAAATTGACGCGCAGCGAGCGCACCGCCATGGTCGCGGCTTCGAGCATGTCGGCAAACAGGCTGCGCCCGCGCACGACGATCCGGCGCTGGCTGCTCGCACGCGGCGGACGCGGCAGCGAACCGCTGTCATGAACGATGCGGCCGTCGAGCAATTGCACCCGGCGCTCGGCGAGCGCCGCCAGTTGCAGGTCGTGGGTAATCAGCACCACGGTGTGGCCGGCGCCGTGCAGCGCCTTCAGCCGCAACATGACGTCGGCGCCGCTCTTGCTGTCGAGCGCCCCGGTCGGCTCGTCGGCGCGGATGACGCGGCCGCCGTTCATCAGCGCGCGCGCGATCGCCACGCGCTGCTGTTGTCCGCCGGAGAGCTGCTGCGGCCGGTAGTCGAGGCGATCGGCCAGGCCCAACTGCGTCAGCAATTGGCGCGCGCGCAGGCGCCGGCGCAGACGCGAGCGGCCGGCGTAGATGGCCGGAATTTCGACGTTCTCGGTCACCGTGGCGGCGGCGATCAGGTGATAGCGCTGAAAAATGAAACCGAAGCTGCGGCGGCGCAACTCCGCCAGCCGATCGGCGTCGAGCGCGGCCACGTCCTCGCCGGCGAAGCGATAGCGGCCGCGGGTCGGACGGTCGAGGCAGCCGAGCAGGTTCATCAGCGTCGTCTTGCCCGAACCCGAGGCCCCGACGACGGCGACGAACTCGCCCTCGTAGATGTTCAGGTTCACGTCCTCCAGCACCGTCACCGGCAGTCCGCCGTTGCGGTGGGTCTTGCCGACCGCGCTCAGCTCGATCAGGGGCGCGACGCCAGCCACGATCCGCTCCGCGTACCGCCCGGCGCGGCGGCGATCCCCAGCACCACCGCTTCGCCCGCGTGCAGGCCCGACAGCACCTCGGCCTGCTGCCGGGTGGCGAGACCGATCTGCACTTCGCGCAGCTCCGTTTCGCCGTCGCCGCGCAAGACCTGCACGCGATAGGTTTTTGCCGTCGGCGGGTTCGCCTCGGCGCCCGCGATGACGCCCGCCTTGCCGGCCAGCGGTTGCAGCGCGGCCGTCGGCACCAGCAGCGCGTCCGCGGCGCGGCCGAGCACGACATAGACCTGGGCGCTCATTTGCGGCCGCAAGACGCCCTCCGGATTGGCGACGTCGAACAGCACGTTGTAGAGGATCACGTTATTGACCGTGTCCGGCGTCGGCAGGATCTGGCGCACGGCGCTGTGCCAGCGGCGCTCGCTGCCCAGGGTATTGAAATACACCGGCATCGCGACCTGGAGCTTGGCGACGTCGGCCTCCGAAACCTGGGCCCACACCGTCATCACGAGCAGGTCGGCCACGCGCAGGATCACCGGCGCCTGCTGGCTCGCCACCAGCGTCTGGCCCTGGCGCGCGGTGATCGACACCACGGTGCCGGCCAGCGGCGAGTAGATCTTCGTGTAGCGCAGGTTGGCTTCGTCGGAGCGCAGTTCGGAGCGGAACTGCTCGATCTGCGCCTTGAACGAGTTCACCTGGGCCGTCGCCTGGACCGCCGCCGCCGCACTCTGCTCCAGCACTTCCTGGCTCACCGCGTCCTCGGTGAACAGCTTGCGGTTGCGCTCCAACTGCTGCTGCGCGAGGCGCTCCTGCGCCATGCGGTCGGCCAGTTGCGCGAGCAGGCTTTTCAGGGTCGCGCGCGTCGCGTCCACGCGCGCCGACAGCAGCACCGGATCGATCTCGGCCACCAGTTCGCCGGCCGCGACGCGCTGGCCGACGACGACGTGCAGCGCCTTGAGCTGGCCGGTGACCTGGGTGCCGACATCGACGTAGGCGAAAGGCTGGAGCGTCCCGCTGGCGGCGACCGTTTCCTCGATGCTGCCGCGCTCCACCGGCGCCGTCCGGTACTGCGTAGCGCCGTCGCCGCTGCCTTCGGCGAACCAGAAGGTGCCGGCGGCCAAGCCCAGCACGGCGACGCCCACGAGCAAGCGGCGCTTGACGCGCGCCGCGCTGCCTGCTGAAAGTCTTGAAACACTCGGCGTCACCGCCTCTCCAAAGCTAGCGGTGCGCAAGAAACGGCCTCCGCCTTCCGACTACCGCTTAGTGCCGGTACGCGGACAGGAGTTCCCCCGTTAACCGTACCGCAACGTGGGCGACATCGGCCTGTCGCATGGCGCTTTCACCATGTAGCGTCATGGACGCGCCTATTCCCGCCCGCAGGACGCCCACCACACCGCTGCGCGTGGCGCTGGTGACGGAAACCTATCCGCCGGAAATCAACGGCGTCGCCATGACGCTCGGCCGCATGGTCGATGGCCTGCGGCGACGCGGACACGCGGTGCACCTGGTGCGGCCGCGCCAGACCCGGCACGAGGTGCCGGCACAGGCCGACGCTTTCACCGAAACGCTGGTGCGCGGCCTGCCGATCCCGCGCTACGAAGGCCTGCGCTTCGGCCTGCCGGCGCGCACGGCGCTGCTGGCCGCGTGGCAGCGGCAGCGGCCCGACATCGTCCATGTGGCGACCGAAGGCCCGCTCGGCTGGTCGGCGCTCAATGCGGCGAGGACGCTGCAACTGCCGGTCAGTTCCGGCTTCCACACCAACTTCGACGCCTACAGCCGCCACTACGGCCTCGGCTGGCTGCGGCAGCCGATCTTCGGTTACCTGCGCCACCTGCACAACCGCAGCGACGCCACCCTGGTACCGACGCACGAGCTCGAGCGCGACCTGACGGCCCAGGGCTTCCGCAATCTGCGCGTCGTCTCGCGCGGCGTCGATATCCGCCTGTTCAACCCCGGTCGCCGCAGCGACGGCCTGCGCGCCGCCTGGGGCGCGGGCCCCGACGATCTCGTCGTCTGCTACGTCGGCCGCCTCGCCCCGGAAAAGAACATCGGCCTCGCGCTCGCCGCCTTCGCCGCGATCCGCGAGGCGCGGCCCGACGCGAAATTCGTTTTCGTCGGCAACGGACCGCTGCGCAAAGCCCTGGCGGCGCGCCATCCCGAACACATCTTCGCCGGCCTGCGCCGCGACGTCGATCTCGCCGAGCACTACGCCGCGGCCGACCTCTTCCTCTTCCCCAGCCTGACCGAAACCTTCGGCAACGTCACCGCCGAGGCGCTCGCCAGCGGCCTCGGCGTCGTCGCCTACGCCTGCGCCGCGGCGGCCGACCTGATCGAGGACGGCTTCAACGGCCGCCTCGTCCCCCCCGGCGACGAGGCGGCCTTCATCGCCGCCGCGGCCACGCTCGCCGGCGACCGCGCCGAACTGGTTCGCCTGCGCCACTTCGCGGCGCCCTCGGTGGCGCACCTCGATTGGGAACTCATCCACGACGGCTTCGCCGCCGCCCTGGCGACCACCGCCGCCATGCACAAGGGGAAGCACCATGCCGAAAATGCCCTCGCCGCCGCGGCTTGCCGACGCTGACACACTGACCGGCTGCACCCGGCTGTCGCACGCCTGTAACAAAAGAGACGCAAAATGGCAATCTTCGATCTCGCCGCAAATGATCTCAAGCCATGAGTCGGCGCACTATCGATGACTCGAGTCGACAACAAGGATGAACCGCGATGAAAAAAGTGCCGGCAGAGGAATATCTCGAAAAAGCCAAACGCCTGACCAAGGAGGAGGCCGAACAGCTATTCGCCCGCATGCGGGGCAAGCTGGAGCGCAGGCTCGAAAACAGCAAGCTCTCTCCGCTGGAGGCGGCAGCGCTTCAGCTTGAACTGGAGGCGGAGCAACTCAGGGAATGGCGCGAACGGTGGGCTGAAATCAGCGACCGCGAAAAGAAGGCGCGCAAGAAGAAGGACTAAGCTTGGCGCGCGCGAGAACGGGAACTTACGACGACGCTGCGGGCACGGCTGCGGCCTCGCCGCCGGCCGTCTCGCTCCAGCGCACCAGACTCAATCTGCCGGCGAAGTCCTCGACGATGGCCGTGCAGCTATCGACCCAGTCGCCGCAGTTGACGTAACTGACGCCGTCGACCTCGCGCACCGCGGCGCTGTGGATGTGGCCGCAGACGACGCCGTCGAGGCCGCGCTCGCGGGCGGCGCGGATCACGGAATCCTCGAAATCGAATATGAAGCTGACCGCGGTCTTCACCTTGCGCTTGGCGTAGCCGGCCAGCGACCAGTAGCCGGACCAGCCGAGCCGCCGCCGCAGGCTCGAAAGCCAGCCATTGATCCGCACCAGCAGGTTGTAGGCGACGTCGCCGAGCACGGCGACCCAGCGGTGATAGCGCGTGACCTGGTCGAATTCGTCGCCGTGGGTAACGAGAAAGCGGCGACCGTCGGCCAGCGTGTGCACGTACTCGCAGGCGACGCGGATGCCGCCGAACGAGGTGCCGTCGTATTCGCGCAGCGCCTCGTCGTGGTTGCCCGGAATCAGCGTCACGCGCTCGCCGTGCCGCGCACGGCGCAACACCTTTTGCACCACGGTATTCTGGGCCGGCGTCCAATTGATGCCGCGGCTCATGGCCCAGAAATCGACGACGTCGCCGACCAGAAACAGGTGCTCGGCGCTGTGCTCGCGGAGAAAGTCGAGCAACTGCTCGGCCTGACAGGCACGGGTGCCGAGATGGATGTCGGAAATGAAAATAGAGCGCACCAGGGGCATGCTTACTCCTTGAAACCGAGGAACAGGTAGCTGTCCCTGTGGATTTGCCGCGACAACGCCCGGTTCATGCCCTTGCCCCACATCAGATGGCCAATGACGTCAGTTGCCGCCGCAGGGCGGCACGGTAAAGCGTCGCAGCGCGCCCATGGAAGCCGCGCCCAAACAGACGGAAGTCGTCCTCAAAATCGAGCCGGCGGATGCCGGCAAGCTTGAGTTCCAGCAGCGCCGTTTGGCGCGGATTGGCGTCTACGGCGTCGATGTGCGCACCGGACACGGCGTGGTCGAGGCGATCGATCAGCTTGGGCAAGGTCTTCATGGCAGGTCCGTCGCAAGAGATGCCGCAACTCTAGCGGCGGGCGATGACGCAATCGTTACTACCGAGCACCTGAGGAGGGACGGGAAATCCGCGCACTTCGACGGTAATCGGAACGGTACATGAAGTGCGCCGGCGGCGACGGCCGCTGCCCCATCGCCGCCGTTGCCGCATGAATTATTTGCGTCAGTACGACGTGCCGCTTTCAATTCGCCGCGCAAGCGACTGATCGCGCGGAAGTCGCGACGCGATCGCGCCGGCGGCCGCGCCCTGCGCGCGTGCGAGTTGAGACAAAACTGCAAATCGGCTGCAACGAAGGCCACGCAATATGCCTGCGTCACATCCCGATCAACCTGGCATGACGGTAAAAGGAGAACTTCCGATGAAACTCAGACTCATGCTTGCGGCGATCCTCGCCGGCCTCAGCGTGCAGGCCGATGCCGCCGCCTTCGACTACGATCTGCTCATCGTCGCCTGCCGCAACGACTCCTGCCGGCGCGTTGCGCAGCAGACGGTGAGCGGCAGCCTGACGCAACGGGTCGGTTACGATGCCGACGGTCTGCAAGTGCATATCGAAACCCTCGCCGCCCGCCTGAACGAAGTCGATACGCGCGTCTCCCTGAAGATCCAGACCGACGACCTCCGCACGTCGGCAGTACAACCGCGGCTCGAGAAACTGGCGCAGCGGCTGCAAGTTCTGGTCGAGCCGCGCACTTTGAAGCGCGGCATTTTCATCCCGCTTTCGTCCTTCGCCAGCGAAGGCACTTTCTATCGGATCTGGGCACGCCTGGCGGACATCCGCTGAGCGCAGCCGGGCTGCCGGCCCTGGAAGTCCTCGAATACATCCCGCATCGCGACAACAATCACGAAACGGCAGCAGCGGTGCGCGACCTCTGCCAGAGCCTGCTGTAGTCCGCGTCATCATCCTGTTACAAAGCGCGGATAGTGTTCCGCCATTCCCCACGCCGGAGCCGCTCATGTACTTCAATTCGGAAACCGCCCACGCCGCCAGAATGGCCGCGCTGGATCATTGCCGCGCTGCCGCCGGCATCTTGCTCGATTCGACCGCCCGCATGCTCGACCTCTACAACGACACGCGCGGCAAGGCGCTGGGCATCGCCCGCCACGCCGAGTTCCAGTCCACCCCGGCCGCGTTCGGGCAACTGCTGCCGGACCTGCTGGCGGGCCATCTGCGCATTGCCGGACATGCCCATGAGGACCTGATTCGCCTCGTCGAGTCGCAGATCCACGTTTCCGGAAGCCTCGCCAAATTCACACTCGACAAGACGGCGCAGATATCCCCGCCCTTGGTCGAGTTCGCCATCGATACCGCCGAATCGATCATCGCCGCCGGCGAAAACGTCGTCGACGAGTTGGGCGACGCCTCGCTCAAGGCGGTCGGCGCCGTCGAGAAAAAGCTGGCGCGCCCGGCACCGGCAAGGAAGAAGAACCGCAACTGAATCCGCCAGGAGACAGATCATGCCCGCACTGCTCAAATCGGGGGTCACCGACGACTCCGGTCACATACCCCTCTACCGCATCGACATCGCAGCGGTTCGCGATGCGCAGAAGGATCTCGGACTCGACCCCTGTTTCCGCAGCGCCAAGATGCTCACCTGCACCACGGATTGCGATTGGCGCCATCACTGCCGCCGCCCGGTCGCAGCGTGGATGCGCGAGTGGTAGCTAGCGGCCGTCGCCAAGGCCCGATGCTTCTGCGCCGCTCGATGATCGGCTCCGGGCGTCAGCGGTAATCTAGCGCAGCAATCGCGCCACCTCGTCCGGGGCCAGCGGGCGCGCGAGCAGAAAGCCCTGCACCTCGTCGCAACGGACGCTACGCAGGTATTCGAGTTGCGACGCGGTTTCGACGCCTTCGGCGATGACCTTGAGGTCGAGTCCCTGCGCCAGTTCGCCGATGGCGGCGACGATGGCGCGATAGCGCTGATTCTCGGCCAGGCGCCGAACGAAGGACTGGTCGATCTTCAGCGTGTCGATCGGCAGGTCCACGAGATAGGACAAGCCCGAGTAGCCGGTGCCGAAATCGTCGATCGACAGGCGAACGCCGAGGGCTTTGAGGCCGTGCAGCAGGTCGATGACCCCGGCGGCGTTGCGCACCAGCAGCGATTCGGTCAGTTCCAGTTCGAGACGCGCGGGAGCGACGCCGCTTGCGCGCAGCGCCTGCTTCACCTCGGCCTTGAAGCCGTCGGCGAAGAACTGGCGCGCCGAGACGTTCACGGCCATGCGCAAGGGCGGCAGGCCGGCGGCGTCCCAGGCCCGCAACTGCCGGCAGGCCTCGTGCAGAACCCAGGCGCCGATGGGCACGATCAGGCCCGAGCCTTCCGCCACAGGGATGAAGCTGCCGGGGGAAACGATGCCCTGCTCCGGATGCCGCCAGCGCACCAGGGCTTCGACCCCGGCGAGGCGGCCGCTCTTCAGGTCGTACTGGGGCTGGTAGTCGAGAAACAGCTCGTTGCGTTCCAGCGCATGGCGCAATCCGTTTTCCAGCGCCAGCTGCTCGCGGGCGTCGCTGTCGATGTCGGGCGTAAAGAACTGGCAGCCGTTCCCTCCTTGCTGCTTCGCCCTGTCCATGGCGTCGTCGGCGGCGTGGATCAGGTCGGCGGCTTTTCTGCCGTCGTGGGGATAGACGGCGATGCCGATGCTGACGGTCACGAATATCTCCTGTCCGTCCAGCTCGAAGGGCGTCGCCAGGTGCTGCAACAGCTTGTTGGCCACGCGGACACCGTCGTGCGGATGATGGGTATCGCGCAGCAGGACGGCGAACTCGTCGCCGCCGGTGCGCGCCACCAGGTCGGTCTCGTCGAGCGCGCCGGCCAGGCGGCGCGCCAGCGCTTGCAGCAAGCGGTCGCCGCCGCCATGGCCGATGGATTTGTTGATGTTCTTGAAACGGTCGACACCGAGCTGCAACACCAGCAAAGGCTGGGCGTCGCGGCGGCTGAGCTTGTTGAGCGTGCGTTCGACCTGCTTGCGGAACTGTCGCCGATTGGGCAGTCCGGTCAGCGCATCGTGACCCACCAGACGGCGCAGATGAGCCTCCACCCGCCGCCGCTGGGTGACGTCGCCCAGCATCAGCACGAGGCCGCCAGGCAGCCCCGCGGCGTCGTTCATTTGTGCCGCCCAGACCTGGAGCGCAATCGCCTGGCCGTCGCGCCGGCGCTGTTCCGGCAATTCGCGACCGCGCACTTCCTCGCCGTGCATCGCCTGCGCCCATACGCCGACCAGCGACTCCTCGGGATCGTCCGCGGTTGCCGGCAAGCCGTTGCCGATCGTTTCCAACTCGCTCCAACCCAGCATGTCGGCCGCCGCGCGGTTCCACAGACTGACCCGGCCGGAAGGATCGGTGGCGACGATGGCCAACGGCGAATAGGCCACCAGGGCGTGCAGCAGCTCCCCCGAGCGGCGCTGCGGCTCCCTGGCCCGGCGGCGCTCGCCGCTGGCGTGCAGCAGCACCAGTTGCGCCGCCCGCCCCTCCCACTCGACCGGGATGGCGCGCATTTTCGCCGTCGCCTTGCGCCGGTCGGGACGCACGATTTCGATCTCGGTGCTGTCGCCGGCGACGAGCGGATGGCCGAACAGACGGCCGCTCAAGCTTCCACTTTCGGCGAGGAACAAGTCTTCGGCGGCGCCATTGGCATAGAGGATGCAACCGTCGCCGGCGACGACGACGACGCCGTCATCCACTCGCTCGCCGTGCCGCACACAGTCCTCGGCGTCATAACGGCCGCCGGTGTCTGCGACGGCAGGAAAGCTCGATCTATCGTCCAGGCGACAACCCACCGTGAGTTTCTCCATCGTCTGCCTCCGTCGCATGCCGGGCTCGCCCGCACTTGCGGCAGGCCGTCGACAAGCATAGGGATCGTCGATGAATTCTTCATGACGAACCAATTCCTGGCATGTCGCCGCGCAGTTGCAAGCATCCCGGAGGAATTCCTTCGTCGGAAACGTCCTCCACACGGCGCAGTGCGAGCGCCTGTTCGAATCGGTCACGCCGCGGTGCGCGCGAACACGAACATGCGCTCGACGCCCGTCTGGCGAAACGCCTTGACGACCTTGGCATTGCATTTGTCCAGAATCAGCGCCTTGCCCTTGTCGCGGCACGTCCGCTCCCACGAGATGAGCGTGCCGATGCCCATGCTGTCGATGTAGTCGAGCCGCGAGAAGTCCACCACCAGTTTGCGCGCCTGGGCGTTGGCCAGCAGGCGGACGAAGGGAACGCGGAATTTTCCGCTACTCAGGATATCGAAGCGGTTCGGCAGGCTGATGCGTCCGGTATCGCCATCGATCGCAATATGCTGTTCTCCCATTCTTGACCTCCGCTTTGAGATGGCGACGACAGGCTGTCGTCGCGGCGGAGAAATTACCGGCGCAATCTTTGCCGAATATGACTTCGTTGCTAAGTTTTTGCGTCAGCGGCATATGCCACATGCACAAGCGTTGCCAAGCGTCTGATCGAACATGGATTCCCGTCGCCGCGCCGCGGCCCCGATCAGCGCGGTTCAGCGGCCAGCCACGTGCGGATGCGCTCGACGACCCAGGCGCCGTCGTCCAGCGGCAAGTCGTGGCCGGCGTCCGGATGTTCGGCAAAAGCGGTGCGCCACTGCTGCGCCAGTCGGCGCGAGCAGCTCGGGTCCACCAGGGCGTCGCGCGCGCCGGCGAGTATCAGCAGGCGCGGCGACGGCCTGTCTTGCGGCGCTCGGTAACGGCCGGCGGCGACCAACTGGCGCAGCGCATTGACGCGCGAAACCGGCCGTTCGCGCCGATAGGCGAGCCACGATTCGAGGATGGCCGTGTGCGGGCCGGCACAACGGCTGGTCAGCCGCAGGATGGTCTCTTCCCAGTCGCGGTCGCTGCCGCCGAACACGGCCAGCTTCAGCAGCGCCGGGTAGTTCCGCGGCCGCAGGCGACGAAAGAAGGGACTGTAGGGACGCAGGCTGGTGTTGATCAGCACGCAGGCATCGAGTTCGGCCGGATATCGCGCCGCCCAGTCTACGGCCACCAGCGCCCCCAGCGACATGGCCAGGATGCCGTAGGGCGGACCGACGTCCTGCGCCAGCAACTGCGCGCGGCAATGGTCGGTCATGGCGGCGACGCCGAGCGGGCTCGTCAGGCCGTTCAGGCAGCCGTTGCCGGGGAGGTCGAGCAGGACGACCGCGGCGCCGGAAATGGCACTGCGGAAAGCGGCCGGAAAATCGCCCCAATGGCGGCTTTCGCGCGTCAGCCCGCGCAGAAATACCCACGTCCTCACGGTCGCGCTCCCCGATACCAGAGCGCCAGCGCCGACTCGCGGTGGCGGTCGCGCGCGGCGCCGGTCGGCAGCCAGCGCCGGTAGCCGCTGGCGGCGCGCCCGAGAAAGTCGAGCCAGGACAGGTGCCGCCGCAGGACGCGCTGCTGGCGATGCCCGATCAGGGGATTGAAAATGCCGTGGCGCGAAAACAACTGGCGCGGATTCTTCTTCACCCAGCGCCAGGAACCCATCTCCAGCGTCAGCGGCAGGAAAATGCGCGCCGGGTCCGCCGTCGCGCGCCGGTACAGGTAGTCCCAGAGGTCGCCATGCGCCAGGTACTGGCGGCTTTGCGGCTCGAACAGGTAGTTGTGGTTGATGTAAGTGCGGTCGTAGATGTCCTTCAACGCATGGACTTCGGGCAGATGCCCGATCGGCAATGCGGTATGCGCATACGGAAACCAGATCCGGTCGTGGATGCCGAATCCGGAATGGCAGTCGACGGCAAGACTAAATTCGCGCGCCAGCAATTCCGCTTCGACGACGCGGCAGACGGCCCGGCTTTCGGCTTCCATCGGGGCATCCAGGGGCCCGCGGTACCAGGGCAGTCCGGCGCTGATGCGCTGGCCGCCGACCAGGAAGGGCACCCGCTCGGCGGATTCCAGCGGCGCATTGCGCATGAGGTCGACGCCGTTGGGGTTGGCGCGCGTGCCGCGCCAGATGCCGCCCGGATTGACGAGCGGCATGAACACCAGGCGCACGGACTCCAGTTCCCGGTGCAGCACGCTGTCCCAGCGCAGGCGCTCCACCAGGCTGCGCAGATAGACGAGGACGACTTCGGCGCCGATGCGCTCCAGGCCGTGGAAGCCGCCGAAGTAGCCGACCGCCGGAACGTCGGCATCCGGATTGCCCAGCGTCAACGCATAGACCGGAAAGCGGCGGGCTCCGCTCGTCACTTCGCAAACGGTCGTCGCCGCGACATGCGGAGCACCCTCGTCGATGATGCGCTCCAACTCGGCCAGTTCGGGAAATGCGTATGGGGACACGGGGCCACCGCCAGGGATTTGCGCGCAAGCATAGCCGAGGGCGACGCGCGCTGGGTTACAACACTAGGGCCTGTTCTCATTCAGGCGACGTGTGCGACTGAATGAGAACAGGCCCTAGCGTCGACCGATTGTCGCAATGCTGCAACGGGGTCTTAACCTTCGTTCGGTAAGGTATTGCCATCCACGGTCCGAATGGGAGTGCCCCGGCAATGATCCTGACCCTCAAGTTGCCCGACCTGAAGGAAATCATCGAAAATCTTTTCGA
>JACRPB010000047.1 GCA_016214175.1 Rhodocyclales bacterium | reverse complement strand
GGCGACGCCCGGCGCGACGGCCGCGGCCCCGCGGGTGGCGCCGGCCGCGGCCGCGGCGGCACCGGCCAGGCCGGCCGCAGTGCCGCCGGCAACGACGCCCGCGGCGGCGCCGGCCGAGTCGGAATGGCATGCGCTGGTCGGTCGTCTGCCGCTGGTGGGCATGGCCAAGCAACTGGCGCAGCACTGCGAGCTCGCTAAGCTCGACGGCGGCCAGATCCTGCTGCGCCTGCCGCCCGCCCACAAGCACTTGCTGGCGAAGCCGCAGCAGGACAAGCTGGAGGCCGAACTGCAAAAGCACTACGGCCGACCGCTGCGTCTGGTCGTCGATATCGCCGAGGCGGCGAGCGTGACGCCGGCCGAGCGCACCCGCAACGAGAAGCGCGAGCGCCAGGAAAAAGCGGTCGCCGCCATCGAGCAGGATCCCTTCGTCCAGGCGGCGATCGACATCTTCGACGCCAGCATCGACGAATCCACCATCAAACCCGTTTAAGGAGTCACCATGTTCAACAAGGGCGGCATCGCCAACCTGATGAAACAGGCGCAGCAGATGCAGGAAAACATGATGAAGGCGCAGGAGCAACTGGCCCTGGTCGAAGTCGAGGGACAGTCCGGCGCCGGTGCCGTCAAGGTTGTCATGACCTGCAAGCACGACGTCAAGCGCGTCACCATCGATCCGTCGGTGATGGACGACAAGGAAATGCTCGAAGACCTGATCGCCGCCGCCGTCAACGACGCCAACCGCCGCGCGGAGTCGACCATGCAGGAGAAGATGGCCGGCTTTACGGCGGGACTCAATCTGCCGCCGGGCATGAAGCTGCCGTTCTGATGGCTGCTCTGTCGAGCCTCGACGACCTTATCGAGGCGTTGCGCTGCCTGCCCGGCGTCGGCCCCAAGTCGGCGCAGCGCATGGCCTACCACCTGCTGCAACGCAACCCGCGCGGCGCCGAGCGTCTGGCGCTGGCGCTCGACCATGCGCTGAAGACCTTGCGGCATTGCAGCCGCTGCAACACTTTCACCGAGGACGAGGTTTGCGACCGCTGTGCGTCGGCGCGCCGCGATCCTTCGCTGCTGTGCGTGGTGGAAATGCCGGTCGACCTCAACTCGATGGAGCAGACCCACGCCTACAACGGGCTGTATTACGTGCTGATGGGCCAGTTGTCGCCGCTTGACGGCATCGGCCCGAAGGAACTCGGTTTCGAGCGCCTGCTGGCGCGCGCCGGCGACGGCGTGGTCAAAGAGGTGATCCTCGCCACCAACTTCACCAACGAAGGCGAGGCGACCGCGCATTATCTCGGCGAGGTGCTGCATGCGCGCGGCCTCAAGGTCAGCCGCATCGCCCGCGGCCTGCCGGTCGGCGGCGAGATCGAGTACACGGATGCGGCGACCGTGGCGCAGGCGCTGATCGAGCGGCGGGACTACTAAGCCCTGTTCGAGGGCGTTGCGCCTACCGTGCCGGGTCAGGCCAGTTCGAAGCTGGCGCCGGCTTGCCGCACGACTCCCTGCGTCAGCAATTCGTCGAGGTGCCGGCGGATCGAGTTGCGTTCGGCGCTTTCGACGTAGGGCACGCTGAATCCAGGCGGATAAAGCAGGCGCCGCCGCACGAGTTCGTCCAGGGTCTGCGGCCCGTCGCGCAGGTAGCCGACGAGTTTTTCGCTGCGCTCGTCGATCTTGCTCGCGAAGCGGGCCAGGTCGGCCAGGAATTGCGGCCGCTCGGCAATTACGGCGCGATGATGGGCGGTGACCCATATCCTGGCGTCGAGGTCCGCGACGTCGACCAGGCTTTTCCTGAAGGCGCGCAGGCTGGAGGTGGCGTCGCCGTAATAGGGGCCGAAGCCGGTCAGGTCGATGTCGCCGATGAAGGCGACGCCCTCGCTTTCGACGATCAGCGCACAGTGGCCCGAGGTGTGGCCTGGCAGGTGGTGGGCGCGAATACGCACGCCGCCGCCCAGGTCCCAGGTCTGATCGTGGCTGTAGCCGGTGGCGTCGGGGCGGGGCAGGTAATGGAAGTCGCGCTCGATGATCGCCTTCATTTCCATCAGGACGTCCGCCGCATAGCCGTAGTGGTCCGACAATCCAGCCCAGGACTGGACGGCGCGCAGGTCGGCTTCGTGTACCTGCACGCGCGCATTCGGTACGCGATGCAGCCCGGCCATGTGATCCTCGTGCGCATGGCCGAGGATGACCATGTCGACCTGGTCGAAGTCGGGGCCGATCCGATTGGACACCAGCGGCGTGTCGAAGGCGACACGCAGATCCGGCCCCTGCACGATGACTTGATTGCCGTCCGGATATTTGCCGGACTTCTCTCCGAGATAGACGGCGACTGCGCCGAAACGTTGTACCGCGTTCAAGTCGATTGCTCCTCTGATGGGTGGCGCATGCGATAGGGAATTCAGGCTCGTTCCGGCTTCAGCAGCACCAGCTTCAAGTGTTCCTGTTCCACCGGCCGCAGCGTGATCTGACCGTAAGTGACGAAGCCGCGCCGCGGATGCTTGAAGGCGCGCTGCCCGCCCTGGCGTTCGAGCACGTCGTGCTGCTTCCAGAAGCGCGCAAACTCGGCGCTCGCCTGCATCAATTCATCCACCAGCCGCTGTAGCGCCGGTTCTTCGAAGCGGCTGCGGCAGTCGGCGCGGAATTCGGCCGTGATGCGGCGGGCGCGGGTTTCCCAGTCGACGACGAATTCACGGGCCTGCGGCTGCAGGAAGACGTAGCGCAACATGTTGGGCATGGCGTCGCCGGCGGCTTGAGGCTGGTCCAGCCAGCCGGCAAACAGCTCGGTGGCCTGGGCGTTCCAGGCCAGGATGTCCCAATAGCGCCCCATGACGTAGGCGGGGATGGCGATATCCGCGAGCAGGCCGGCGAGCGTTTCGGGGGCGCTGTCGTCTTCCGGCTCGGCGCCCTGCGGATCGCGCCGCCCCGCCATTTCGAACAGGTAGGCGCGTTCGGTGGGCGTCAGCCGCAGGGACTGCGCCAGGCGGTCGAGCACCTCGGCGGACACTCTGACTTCGCGTCCCTGTTCGATCCAGGTGTACCAGGTCGGGCTGATGCCCGCCAACTGCGCGGCTTCCTCGCGCCGCAGCCCTTGGGTGCGGCGGCGCGAACCCGCCGGAAAGCCGAAAGCCTCGGGTGCGCAACGACTGCGCAGCGCCTGCAGAAAGGCGCCCAGTTCCTGGCGGCGGGTATCCATGCACTGATTCCAGTTAGTATGGATACCAGTATAACTGCTAGGCTTGTTCCGGTATCAAGCGCGATCTAATATCCAACCGAACGCATCGTGCAGCCAGGGTTTTCTGCGCTTCGCGCTGTCATCCGGAAAGTTCATCAAAGGAGTCACCATGGCTGGAAAAACGCTCTACGACAAATTGTGGGAGTCGCACGTCGTCAGAGAGGAAAGCGACGGTACTTGCTTGCTCTACATCGATCGCCACCTCATGCACGAAGTGACCAGCCCGCAAGCCTTCGAAGGCATGCGCCTCGCCGCACGCCGCCCCTGGCGCACCGACAGCATCGTCGCCAACCCCGACCACAACACGCCGACCGACCACTGGGAGAAGGGCATCGAGGAACCGATCGCGCGCCTGCAAGTGGAAACGCTCGATAGCAACATCAAGGAGTTCGGGGCGCTGGTCTACTTCCCGTTCAAGCACGAGAACCAGGGCATCATCCACGTCATCGGGCCGGAGAACGGCACCACGCTGCCGGGCATGACGGTCGTCTGCGGCGACAGCCACACGTCGACGCACGGCGCTTTCGGCGCACTGGCGCACGGCGTCGGCACGTCCGAGGTCGAACATGTGCTGGCGACGCAGACCCTGGTGGCGAAGAAGTCGAAATGCATGCTGGTCAAGGTCGAGGGCGCGCTCGGCAAGGGCGTCACCGCCAAGGACGTCGCGCTCGCGATCATCGGCAAGATCGGCACCGCCGGCGGTACCGGCTATTCGATCGAGTTCGGCGGCTCGGCCATTCGCAGCCTGTCGATCGAAGGCCGCATGACGGTCTGCAACATGGCCATCGAAGCGGGCGCGCGTGCCGGCATCATCGCGCCGGACGAGAAAACGGTCGCCTACCTGAAGGGGCGCACCTATGCGCCGAAGGGCGCCGACTGGGACAAGGCCGTCGCCTACTGGATGACGTTGCCGTCCGATGCCGACGCCAAGTTCGACGCCGTCGTCGAGCTCAAGGCCGCGGACATCGCGCCGCAAGTCACCTGGGGTACTTCGCCCGAGCAGGTGCTGCCGGTCGGCGCCAAGGTGCCTAACCCCGCCGCCGAGGCCGATCCGGTCAAGCGCGGCGGCATCGAGCGCGCCCTTAAATACATGGGGCTCGACGCGGATACGCCGATCAGCGCGATCGAGGTCGACAAGGTGTTCATCGGTTCCTGCACCAACTCGCGCATCGAGGATCTGCGCGCCGCCGCTGCGGTCGCCAAGGGCAAGACCAAGGCGGCCAGCGTCAAACAGGTGCTGGTCGTGCCGGGTTCCGGTCAGGTCAAGCGCCAGGCCGAAGCCGAAGGCCT
>JACRPB010000046.1 GCA_016214175.1 Rhodocyclales bacterium | reverse complement strand
TAGGCGGCGGCAGGGGAGACGGCAGTGAACGACACAAACGCGGAATTCGACGTCATCGTTGTGGGCTCCGGCGGCGGCGGCATGCTGGCGGCGATTCGCGCCGATGACCTCGGGCTGAGCGCCCTGGTGCTCGAGAAGAGCGACTTGTACGGCGGCACGACCTCGACCTCGGGCGGCGCCCTCTGGATTCCCCTCAACGGCCAGGTGCCCGACGACTACGACGATGCCTACACCTACCTGAAGGCGGCCGTCGGCGACACCAGCACGGACGGGAAGGTGCGCGCCTATCTCGAATCCGGCAAGGACATGGTGCGCTTCATCAACGAGAAGACCTCGGTGCGCTATCACGTCAGCCACGGCTACGCCGACTACTACCAGGAGTTGCCCGGCGCCGTGCCGCAGGGTCGTGCCATGGAACCGGTTCCCTTCAATGGCGCCCTGCTGGGCGAGGAGTTCCAACGTTTGCGGCCGACGCATCCCGCCGCCACCGTGATGGGCATCGGCGTCACCATCCCCGAATCGAACGCCATGGCCACCAAAAAGCCGGGCTGGATCTGGACGACCTTGAAAGTCATCGGCCGATATGCGCTGGACCTGCCGTGGCGTTTCAGGACGCGCCGCGACCGCCGCCTGTGCCTCGGCAGCGCGCTGATCGGCGGCCTGCGCCATACCATGATCCGGCGCAACATCCCGCTGTGGCTCGACTGCCCGATGGAGTCGCTCGTCGTCGACCGTGGCCGCATTATTGGCGTGATGGCGCGCAAGGACGGCAGGACCGTCACGCTGCGCGCCAGGCGCGGCGTCATCCTCGCGGCCGGCGGGTTCGAACGCAATCAGCAGATGCGCGACCAGTACCTGCCGCAGCCCAGTCTCGCCGAATGGTCCTGTACGCCGAAGGGACACAACACCGGCGACGGCATCCGCGCCGCGGCTGCCATCGGCGCCAAGCTGGGCCACATGAGCATGACCTGGGGTGCACCAACGGTGCGCGCGCCCAAGGTCGAGCAAGGCGCACAGGCGGTGTTCGCCGAACGCGGCGCAGGCGGCTGCATCGTCGTCAACCGACAGGGCCGGCGCTTCGTCAACGAGAGCATTTCCTACGATCGATTCCAGGAAGCGATGTACGCCGAGCACACCCGCAATGGCGGCGCCATCCCGGCCTGGTTCGTGTTCGACGCCAAGTTCCGCAAGACCAGTCCGCTCGGACCGCTGCTGCCCAGCAACGCGATGCCCGACAGCAGGGTGCCCAAGGAGTGGTTCGGCGACTTCGTGTTCAAGGCGAACACACTGGAGGAACTGGCCAGGCAAATGGGCGTCGACCCAGCCGGACTCGCCGACTCGGTCGGCCGCAACAACCAATATGCCGACACCGGCGTCGACCTCGATTTCCATCGCGGCGAGAATGCCTACGACACTTACTGGGCAGTCCACGGCGTCGCCCCCAACCCCTGCCTGGTTTCCATTGACACCGCGCCCTACTACGGGATGAAGATGACGCCGGGGGACACGGGTACCAAGGGCGGCCCGGTGACCACCGACGACGGTCAGGCCGTCGACGAAGCCGGCGCTCCGATTCCGGGGCTATATGCGATCGGCAACTGCTCGGCTGCCGTGCTCGGTCGCGCCTATGCGGGTGCCGGCTGCACGATCGGTCCCGGCATGGTGTTCGCCTTCCGCGCCGTCAATCACATCGCGGGCAGTTGAGCACCGCGAGCCGGCACTAAAGACCGGCGAGGCGAGGCAGCACTTTCTCCTTGAGCGGGTGCAGGGTCTCCCAGCCGATGGCCGGGTCCAAGCCGGCCAGCAGCGGATGGACGAATAATTGGCCCCGTGAACCCAGATAGCGCGCCAGTTCGATGCACCGCTCCGGCGTCAGCACCTGGTAGATGCCCGTAGCGCGCAAATCGTCGGCGTTGTCAAAATGGCCATAGGGGCCGCGAGTGCCGCTCTCCGCATACCAGCGCGCATAGCAGTTGTTCTCGTGCAGCGCATGGGGAGCGATACGCCGCCACGCGGCCTCGGGATCCTCGCTGACGAAAACTCCCATCGGGCCGAAGATCGGTTCCGGCTTGGCCTCCTTGCCTTCGGCTCGGCAGGCCGCCGCATAGCCTTCATAAAGCCCGGCAATCCCCGGCACGAAGCCGTCGCCCCATCGGGCCGCGCGCCGTGCCGCCAGGGGCGTGGCGCCGCCCAGCAAAAGCGGCGGTCCTCCCTGCTGCCAAGGGCGTGGCGTGATGCGGATCGTCCGCCCCCGGTATTCGAAAGCTGCACCTGACCATGCCTGTCGCAGCAAGGCGACACCCTCTTCCAGCAGGCGGCCACGGTCCGCGAGGGAACGCTCGAACATGGCGAATTCGCCGGGCAGGAATCCCGCGACGAGCACCAGTTCCAGGCGCCCTTCGGCAATGCGATCGAGCACCGCCGCGTCCTCGGCGATTCGCAGCGGATCATGGAGGGGCAGGACGATGGCCGAAATACGCAGACGCAGGCGGGTGGTGCGGGCGGCCACGGCTGCGCCATACACCAGCGGCGACGGCAGATAGCCGTCGTCGGCGCCGTGGTGCTCCGACAGCATGCAGTGATCGAAGCCAAGGTCGTCCACGAAGGCGGCCATGTCGAGACCGGTCCTATAGAGGGCCGGGTTCTCGCCGGCAAAAGCCGGCGAACGCAGATCAAGGCGCAGGATCCACTGGGCCATCGGCTAGCGGGACCAGGGGGCGACCATCACCTTGCAGTCCTTCGACGCGCCGCGCAGGGTTTCGAACTTGGCAGGCAGAGCTGCCAAGGAAATGGTATCGGTGATCATCGCCCGCGGACGATGGTCGCCCGCAGCCATGACGTCGGCCGCGTGCTGGAAGTCCTGTTTGTCATAGCACATGGAAAACAGCAACCGCACTTCCTTCCAGAGCGCGATCGCCGGTACGAAGCTGTCCTCGCCGCCGCAAAAGCCAAGGGACACCACGGTCCCCAGAGGCGACACCAGGTCGATGGCCTGGCGGATGGCGCCCGGCAGGCCGACCGCTTCGAACACCACGTCCGGTGGACCGCCGAGGACTTCATTCACGGTCGCCGTGACATCCTCCGTCGCCTGCAGGGAGACAAAGGCAGCGGCGCCCATGCTGCGGGCGATTTCTGCGCGCCGGGACGAGTTCGCCAGCATGGCCACGCGACCCGCGCCGAGCCGGTTCGCCCAGAAAGCGGTCGCCAGCCCGATGGCGCCGGCGCCGGTAACCAGCACCCGCGAGCCGACGGCCATTGCGGCCTTGCGCACGCCCTGCAAGCCGACGGCGAGCGGCTCGATCAGCGCGCCCTCTTCGTCGCTCAGTTCCGCCGGCAGGACGACGCAGTCGTTCTCACCGGCCCGCGAAAATTCGCCGAAGCCTCCGACGACGTCGATGCGTGCCTGGAGGCAGCGGTGCGGCCGTCCCTGCTGGCAGGCGAGACAGCGGCCGCAGCCGACGAAGGGCATCGGCGCAATCCTGTCGCCGAGCCGGATCCGGCGCACGCCTACGCCGACGGCGACCACCTCGCCGGCGAACTCATGGCCGATGATGCTGTCCGTCGGCAATTGCTGGCCGTGTCCCGACGTCATGTGCAGGTCGCTGCCGCAAATGCCGGCGCGGCCGACCTTGATGACCACCTCCCCGGGACCGGGGATGGGATCGGGACGCTCCTCGATGGCCAATCCGCGACCGGCGCCTTTGAACACTGCTGCCCGCATGCCTATCTCCTCGTCATTTTGTGGGAATCAGACCGTGGCGTTCCATGTAGGCGGCGAAGCGCTCGTGGATAGCGCCTTCGCTCAGGCCGAACTGTTGAAGCCCGTACTCGTGCTGGCCGTGCTTGTGCCGGGGATTGGATGCGGTCCAGCGCATCATGCGCTCCTCCGCCGCCGCGCTCAGTTCCAAGCCGAAGCGACTGTAGATCCGGCGCACGACCTGCATCGGTTCGCGCTGAAACTCCTCGATCCTCACATCGACGAAACGATCCGGCTGGCGACCTCGCACCTGCTGGGCACGCTCCACCGACCAGGCCCAGAACTCGAACTCCCGCGAACCGACCGCCGCCGCCGCCACTTCGCGCGCATGAAAGAAGCAGCGCGCCGGCCAGATCACGCTGCACACGGATGGAATCGACTTGGCGGGATCCCGATGCGTCTGCACGATGCAGGCATCGGGAAAGGCCGTCAGCAGCGCATCCAGATGAGCGATGTGGCCGGGATTCTTCAACAACCAGCGCTGGCCCGGCGCGTCGGCGCCGATCAGGCGCAAGTTGTCGGCATAGCGGCGATAGCTGGCCGTCTCGTCGCGCCCCCACCACCAGCGGTCGTAGCTGGGCAAGCCGAAGGCCGTGGCGGGATAGTGGCTGACGAAGCTCTGCGCCAGCAAATTGAGGCATTCATCCACTTCGTCCGCATTCACTTCATGGGACACGCGCAGCGCCGGCACTGCCGCCAGAAATGCCTGCTGCATCTCGACGGCGGCTCGGAAATGCGGGTTGCCGGCCCATGACTCCCGGGGCGGCCGCGGCATCGGCGTTCCGATCAGCCATTGCTCCAGACCCTGGAACTGGGGATCCATCGACAAGAGCTTGTGCAGCGCTGTGGTCCCCGTGCGCGGCAGTCCGGTGACGACCAGGGGCGCCCGAATCGCCTGCTTCAGGCAATCGCGCCGCTGGCTCCATCCCCGCTCCGAATGAAGGCGGCTGGTCAGCAGACTGAGCAAGGGGCCGCAAAGCTGCTGCACATTCGATGGGTCGACCGGCACGTCCTGGCGAATGGAGTCCACCAGTGCTTCGAGCCCTTCGCGCCAGCCATCGCCGAAGTCCGACAATCCGGTGGCCGCGGCCGCTCGTTCGAGCAGCTGGTCCACACCAGGGAAATCGCAGGCGCTCATGGTCCGTCCTTCACCAGCGCCGGCGCAACTGGGCGCCGATGCGCCGCAAGCGCAATTGTTCCGCCCGCTCCGCCGGTGTGATCAGCGGCGTGCCGGCCGGCAGATGCTGCCGCACTTCGGCGAGCGGCACTTTCTTCAGGATGGGGATGGGCAGACGGTCCGCAGCGTACCAGCGTCCGATCAGCATGCCTTCCAGCGCGCCGCCCGGATCGAGCCAGTTATGCACGCCCGGGTCTTGCAAGGAAATCACCGCCCGGAAACGGCCGTCCGCATCGAGGCGAGCCTGACGGCCGTTGAGGCTGCTCTGCCGGTAGATGAATTCCACGGCGTTCCACAACTCGTCGTTGAGTTGGACGTTCCAATAGACCTGCCGGCCAGGCAATTCCGTCTCGAGGATCAGCGCCTCGTCCGCGGCGAAACGGAAGATGCCCTGCCAGTACGACTGGACTGGCACCGCGCCGCCAAAATCGGCCAGTTCCACCCGATTGATGACGCCACGCTCGGCAACCTTGCGCTGGTAGGTCAGCCACATGCGCGACAGGCGCTGGGTGAAGCCGCCCAGGAGTTCACGCATGGCGCCGTCGATCTGGGCGATGGACGGACGCGGCTTGAGCGGCGGCGCGCCGATGCATTCGATGGCAAGGTTCGCCTCCCGCTCGCCGCCCCAGTCGTAAGAGCGCTGCCGCACCATGATGAATTCCGCCTCGGGATGCAGCGGCAACCAGTTGTCCAGAGAGCCGGCCGGCCGCTCGGCGCTGAAGATGACGTCCAGTTCGCCGCTGGCGCCGAGCTTCAGGTCGTCGGCATCGAAATAGCCGAAGTTCTTGCCCGCCGCGTCCGCCATGCCCATCATGTTGGCACCGGTCGAGAAGGTGAGCAGCTTCACCGTACCCCGGTTGCCGCAGACACGGTAGCTCCGGTCGCCGCGCACCGGCGCGAACAGATAGGTGTCGTCCGGATTGGGCTGCAGCAGGAACACCGAATTCAGGAAAGGCGCCCAGTCCGGGTGGTCGGGCGTGGACTGGAAGTAGAGGAAATAGCCGAGCGAGAGGTTCATGAGCAGCTGTCGGTACAACTCGGCCCGCAGCTGCCCGCTTTCGGGATCGAGCGTCAGGCCGACCAGTTCTTCGGCAGGCTTGAGCAGATCGACGTACTCGGACCAGGACTCCAGGTTGGTATTTGCGGTCATCGGTGGTTCAGTCCTCCTGTGTCAGAGAGCCGTCATGCCGAGCGGCTTTCGCTTCCATCCCCTTATCCAAACGGACGACGAAGCAACGACGCTTCCTCGCTACCCTGCCCTTCGAGGAGTCCCGTTGCGCCGAGGAACGAGCCGGCGCCTGCTTATCGCGAAGGAGTGTCCGATGACCGCAGCCGTTGAAATCGCCAACTTGCTCTACCGCTACACCGAATGCATGGACGCCGGCGATCTGCACGGCGCCGCCGCGCTGTTCT
>JACRPB010000044.1:4547-8119 GCA_016214175.1 Rhodocyclales bacterium | reverse complement strand
TCGGCAACTACGTCGACGGCCACGGCACCCAGGAGACCGCGAACTCGATGCCCGCCGCCATCCTCGCCAGCCTCGCCGGCAAGACGGCCGACGTCGCCGTCTATGCGTGGAAAACCCACCCCGTACTCGGCGGTGTCACCCTCGCCCAATCCACGCCCACCCAAACGACGGCAGCCGACGGTCACGCCAGCTTCTCGGGCGTGACCGGCACCAGTCTGGCATTGACTGCCGATCGGCCGATTCCCGGCAGCGAGGCAAGCGCCACGGCGTCGGCGGTCAACCTGCACGATTCGATTGCGATCCTCAAAATGATCGTCGGCCTGGATTCGAACGGCACGGGCAAGGCCTTGTCGCCCTATCAGGCCTACGCCGCCGACTTCGACGGCGACGGCCGGGTCCAGCTCAACGACGCGATAGGCGTCCTCAAGCACGTGGTCGGCGTGCAGGCGCCGAGCCCGCAATGGCTGTTCTTCAACGAGACGAATGCCCTGCCCGGATGGGTGGCGACGAATCCGGGAAGCGCCCCCGCACTGACGGCGGATATCGCGAGCGCAACCGCCACGGTGCGTGTCGGCCTGGTCGGCGTCCTGCGCGGCGACGTCGACGGCAGCTACAGCGGCCCCGCCGGCACGGCAACGGTGGAGAGTACCGACGCGGCCTATTTCCAGAATCTGATGGCGACGACGGCCCTCGACCTCTCTCAGTTCGGCATCTACGGCTGAGGAGGCAAGGCCGGGCCTCGCGACCGGTTAGCGGCTGTCGGGCTCGAAGAACACCCAGCGCGCGCTCGGAAAGCGCTCCTGCATGCGCGCTTCGACCGCATTGATGGCGACCACCATCGCGGCGCCGCCGATGCTGTCCATGTCCCGCATCAGCGCCTTGACCGCGATCACCATCTTGTCGCCCCAGGCCAGGGTGATGATGTTCAGCACGCGTTCGACCTCGGGCTGGGCGGCGACGAAAGCCTCGATCTCGGCGCGCAACTCCGGCGCCACGGATTCGCCGACGATGAGCTTCTTGACTTCGGTCATCACGGCGACGGCGACCACCATCAGCACCAGGCCGACGGCCACCGACCCCAGCGCATCCCAGAGCGGATTGCCGGTCAGTTCCGCGGCACCGACGGCGACGAAGGCCAGCGCCAGGCCGGCCAGCGCCGCGATGTCCTCGCCGGCCACCACCATCAGTTCGGATTGCCGCGTCTCGCGGAACCAGCGCAGGAAAGGCTTGCCGCCCGACTCCTTGCGGATCTCGCGCAGCGCGCCCCAGAGCGAAATGCCTTCGAGCACCACCGCGACGCCGAGCACGCCCATCGCCAGCAGGCCGTATTGCATCGGCTGCGGATGCAGGAAACGCTCGACGCCTTCGTAGACCGAGAAGGCGCCGCCGACGAAGAACAACAGCAGCGCGACGACCATGGACCAGAAATAGGTGACGCGATGATGGCCGAGCGGATGGTCGGCGCTCTCCGGCCGCTTGGCTTCCTTCATGCCCAGCAGCAGCAGCAACTGGTTGGTGCAGTCGGCGGTGGAATGAATGGCTTCGGCCAGCATCGAGCCCGAGCCGGTCCAGAAGGCGGCGGCAAATTTCGCCACGGCAATGCCGGCATTGGCGCCCAGCGCGTAGAAAATGGCCTTGGTCGAACCTTCAGAGCCGTGGGACATCAGAGTCCTTTCATGGTCTTGCGCATGAAGCAGAGGTCTTCCCAGGCTTTCGCCTTGTCGGGGAGATTGCGCAGCAGATAAGCGGGGTGGTAGGTGACGACTAGCGGTATGCCCTGATGCTGATAGAGCTTGCCGCGCGCGGCGCCGATTTTCACCTCGGCTTGCAGCAGCGTCTGCGCCGCCGGCCGCCCCAGGGCGACGATCAGCTTCGGGCGCAGCAGTTCGATCTGGCGCGCCAGGAAGGGCCAGCAGGCGGCCGTCTCCTCGGCCTCCGGCGTGCGGTTGCCCGGCGGCCGGCATTTCACGGTGTTGGCGATATAGACGTTGTCGCCGCGCTTGAGATCGATGGCAGCGAGCATGGCGTCGAGCAGCTTGCCGGCCTGGCCGACGAAAGGTTCGCCGCGCTCGTCTTCCTCGGCGCCCGGCCCCTCGCCGACGAACAGCCAATCGGCCGCCACGTCGCCGACGCCGAGCACGGCCTGTTTGCGCTGCTGGCACAGCACGCAGGCGCGGCACGCGGCGACGGCGCCGCGCAACTCGTCCCAGTTCATGGCAGCGATCTGCGCGGCGCGCGCGTCCGGCGCCGCGGCGACGGCATCCGGTAGTCGCGGCGTCACCGCCGCCGGGGCGGCCGCCTCCGACTGCGCCGCGAGCGGCGGCGCTGCGTCAGCCGGCGACCCCGCGCGCAAGCGCCATAGCGGCCCGAGCCCGAGCTCGCGCAGGATACGCGCCCGGCTCACAGCACCCGCCTCATCACGATGGCGTCCTCGCGGCCGTCGCGCCCCGGGTAATAGCCGCAGCGGCGGCCGATCTCGGCGAAGCCATGGCGGCGATAAAGCGCCAGGCCCGACGCGTTCGACGGCCGCACTTCGAGCAGCATGCTCTGCGCCCCCCCCGCGCGCGCCTCGCCGAACAGGAATTCGAGCAGGGCGCTGCCGAGGCCGCGGCACTGGCGCTCCGCGGCGATGCTGATGTTGAGCAGATGGGTCTCGTCGAGCACGGGCATCATCACGGCGTAGCCGACCATGCCGCCCGTCTCGCTGCAGATCCAGGCGCTGTAGCCTGACGCCAGCGAGTCGACGAAATTCCCCTCGGTCCAGGGAAAGGGATAGATGCGGTTCTCGATCGCCATGACGGCGGGGATGTCCGCCGCCGTCATGCGCCGGTAGGCAAGCCGCGGCCGCAGCGCGGCGTCGCCTGCCGCCGCAACCTGTGCTCGCTTGACGTTCGCCACGCTCACGTCAGCCTGCGCCGCAACGTTGTCTTCATCAGCGCAGGCCTCCGCGCGCCAGACGCTCGGCCGTGGTCAGCGCCACCTTGTCGCGCACGTAGAGCGGCATCGCCTGCGCCGCGTCGCCGCCCTCGCCGCGCATGAGCCGCGGCGCCGCCAGCGCGGCGACGGCCGCCGCGGTCGGCCAGACATCGGCACGCACCCGCGCCGGACGCGGCAGCGCATCGCCATAGGCGGCGAAACCGTCGCCGCAACCGACCCAGTCGCCGGCGGGCGGCGCCACCAGGTTCGGCGGCGCCACTTGCGGCGCGTGCAGCTCGGTCACTACACCGCCCACCGCCGCATAGGCCGCGAAATAGACTTCGTTCATGCGCGCGTCGAGGCAGGCGAACACGCGTTCCTCGCCGCTCGCCTGCGCCAGCGCCGCCAGGGTCGAAACGCCAAGAGTCGGCAAGTCGAGGCCGCAAGCCAGGCCCTGCGCGATGCCGCACGCCAGCCGTAGTCCGGTGAAGCTGCCGGGGCCGGCACCGAAAGCGATAGCGTCGAGATCGCGCATGGCCAAGCCGGCATCGGCCAGCAACGCGTCAACCCAGGGCAGCACCAGAGCGGAGCCGCCGGTGAGCGACTCCGCGCCGCGTTCGCTCAACACACCGTCGCGCCACAGCGCCACGGAGATG
>JACRPB010000044.1:0-4532 GCA_016214175.1 Rhodocyclales bacterium | reverse complement strand
TGTGGCGCGTCGAGGTTTCCAGCGCCAGCAGATTCATGTCGCGTCCCAGGCGGCGATGAAAGCCTCCCAAGGCGGCAGCTTCAGCGCCGCGAGCTGCTCGCGCACGAAAGCGACTTCCGCGGCATGTTCCTCGCGCGAAAGCTGGCCGCGCATCTGCTGAAAGCGCAGATAGACGAGGTAGGTGTTGACGACGTCGGTCTCGCAATAGTCGCGGATGTCGTCGATCTGGCCGGCCAGATAGGCGCCCCAGACGGCGCCGCCGTCCATGCCGAGCTTGCCGGGCAGGCCCATCAGCTTGGCCAGTTCGTCGAGCGGCGCATTGGCGCGCGGCTGGTACATCGCCAGGAGATCCATCAGGTCGAGATGGCGCGAGTGGTAGCGGCTGATGTAGTTGTTCCACTTGAAGTCGCGGGCGTCGCGATGGTCGCCCTCGCCCATTTCCCAATAGCGCGGCGCAACGACACCATGGACGAGACCGCGGTAATGCAGCACCGGCAGGTCGAAGCCGCCGCCGTTCCACGAGACGAGCTGCGGCGTGTATTTCTCGATGCCGTGGTAGAAGCGCTGCACGATCTCGGCCTCGGTCAGCTTAGGTTCCGCCAGCGACCAGACCTTGAGCCCTTCGTCGCTGCGCATGACGCAGGAAATGACGGCCACGCGCTGCAAGTGCAGCGGCAGGAAATCCGAGCCGTTCTTCGCGCGCTGGCGCTGGAAGGCCAGCTCGGCGACCTCGGCGTCCGCCAGCTCGGCCGGCAGTGCGTGCAGCGCGCGCAGGCCGGCGATGTCGGGAATGGTCTCGATGTCGAAGACGAGGACGGGGGTCATGGATTCCTGCTTTCACCCGCATCCTTGTCGGCAGTTGCGGGCGGGAAATGGACGTGCACATTGACGCATCCGCTCAAGAGCAACAGGAAGGCCAGCACGGTAAGGGTTTTGTTCATTCGATGACGACGCCGGGTTTGCCCGCGCGCACCTCGCGTATGCGCGCCACCAACGCCTCCCAGTCGATGCGGGGATTGTAGCCGATGATGCGCACCGCCGGCAGGCCGCTGCCTTCCATCAGCACCACGCCTTCGCCCTCGCGGCTCACGCCGTCGAGCAGGCAGACGCCGTTCTGCAGCGTGGCGCCGATGGCGATGCGCGCGTAGCCGAAGCCGCCGAAGCCGCGCTCGGGCACTTTGTCCAGCGCGCCGCCGGGCTTGTTCTCGCCCAGCGCGACGATGTCGCGCAAGGCGCCGACGCTGACGTAGCGCGGGTAGTCGCCGGGACTGCTGGCGATGCGCGCCGCGAAGCGCCGCGGTTGCCAGCCGGTCATTTCGAGCTCGTTCAGATCGGCATCGAAGCGGCCGGCGATGCTGCCGAAGGAAAAGGTCTGCGTCAGCATGCCGAGATCGAGATTGCGCGCCGTGACGTCCACCAGCAGGCGGCGCTGCGCGCTGAGCGCATCGATCACGCGCAAGCGATGCACGGTAATGCCGCCATCGAAGACCTGGATCGCCAGCGCGCCGTCGAGGGACAGATTGCCGTCGGCAAAGGCGATGCGCGGTATGCGCGCCGTCAGGCTGCCCGCCATCAACGGCAGGCCCAGGGTTCGCGACAACCGCGGCATGGACACGCCGTCGATGCCGCCGGAAAACTCGGCCTGCCATCCGGACGCCGCACGGATCAGCGCCAGTTCCTCGATGACGACGCTGCCGTCGAGCAGCGGCGCCGTCAATCCGCGTATCGTCGCCGCGCGATCGTCGATGTGCATCGGAAACGTGAATGCACCCAGCGGCAGCTCGCCGAAGCGCCCGGCGGCAATGCCGAATTCGGCCGTGCCCGGAACGCCGTCCTGCCACGGAATGTCGGCGTGCATGCCGCGCAGTTCGATGTAGCCCGTCGCGTCGGCGAGGGTCGCATCTTCGAGTCCGGCATGGAAGCGCCGCAGGCGGCCGTCGCCCCATTCGGCAGCGAAGCGCGCCTTGCCCGAAGTACGCCAGGCCGGAAAGCCCAGTTCGGCGAGCCAGGGCTGCACCCAGTTGCGCATCGCCGTCGCCAGATCGAGTTGCTCGGTGACCAGGCCCCCGGCCGCGGCCTCGTCGCGCTGCCGATCCCAGCGCAGGCTCACGGTGACGGCGCCGACGCCGGCCTCCTCGACCCGCAACTGGCGAACGTCGAGCCAGTCCTCGGAAAGCGCGCCCTGCGCGCTCATGCGCATGCCGGCGGCGCGCTGCCAGGGCTTGCGCGTCAGTTCGCCTTGCGGCCAGTCGACGGAAGCCTGCCAATCCCAGCCTTCGCGCGTCTTGCGCGCCTCGGCGTCGAGCGTCAAGGCGATGTCCCTGCCGGCCATCGCGCCATCCTTGCTGGCGAACGCGATCCCGCGCAAGCCCAGGTGAAGGTTCGCCTTGCCGCCTTGCGCCACGATGCGGAAATCGACGCGCCCTTCCGGCTTCCAGCCGCGCAGGCGCTTGACCAGCGGCGACAGGTCGACGACCTCGGCATCGCGCAGCGCGAACTCGAAATACTTGTCGGCGCTGCGATAGGCGAGCGAAAACGGCAGCGGCGGCCGGTCGCGCCCGCGCTCGTCGTCGCGCCGCAGCGTGCCCGTCGGACAGTCGAGGCGACGGCCGTCGAAATGGAAGCCGGAACAGTGCAGCCGCAACTCCTTGTACTCAACGCCGGCGACGCGCAAACGGCCGAGCCGAATGTCGGCCTCGCCGCGGCGGTCGGCGTCGAAGGTGATCTGGACGCGATCGGCCTCGAAGGCCTCGTGGCGTATGGCGTCGAGGGTCAGGGAAAGCTGCGCCGCGCGGCCCGGAAGCGCCAGCAGGCAGAGCAACAGCAGCAGAACCCGGTTAAGCGGGGAAAACACCGGTGGTCAGGTAACGGTCGCCGCGGTCGCAGACGATGGTGACGATGACGGCGTTTTCGAGTTCGTCGGCCAGCCGCAGCGCCACCGCCAGCGCGCCGCCCGAGGAAATGCCGGCGAAGAGGCCCTCTTCGCGCGCCAGGCGCCGCGCCATGTCCTCGGCCGCGGCCTGGCTCACGTATTCGATGCGATCGACGGCGCTCTTGTCGTAAATCTTCGGCAGGTAGGCTTCCGGCCACTTGCGGATGCCGGCGATCTGCGAGCCCTCTTCCGGCTGGCAGCCGACGATCTGGACTTGCGGATTCATTTCCTTGAGGAAGCGCGAGCAGCCCATGATGGTGCCGGTGGTGCCCATGCTGGAAACGAAATGCGTAATGCGCCCTTGGGTCTCGCGCCAGATCTCCGGCCCCGTGCCTTCGTAGTGGGCGCGCGGGTTGTCTTCGTTGGCGAACTGGTCGAGCACGCGTCCCTTGCCGTCGCGCATCATCTGGTCCGCCAGATCGCGCGCCGCCTCCATGCCGCCGGATTTGGGCACCAGGATCAGCTCGGCGCCGAAAGCGGCCATGGTCTGGCGCCGCTCGATGCTCTGGTTCTCGGGCATGATCAGGATCATGCGATAGCCGCGCATGGCCGCCGCCATCGCCAGCGCGATGCCGGTCTTGCCAGACGTCGCCTCGATCAGCGTATCGCCGGGCTTGATGTCGCCGCGCGCCTCGGCATGCAGGATCATCGACAGCGCCGGCCTGTCCTTCACCGATCCGGCCGGATTGTTGCCTTCGAGCTTGGCGAGAATGACGTTGTGGCGCCGCGCATTCTCGGCGCCGGGGATGCGCTTCAGCATCACCAGCGGCGTGTTGCCGACGTAGTCTTCGAGGGTGCGGTAGGTCATGACGGCAATGATACCGGAAGCCGCAGGCTCGACATTGCATGGCGGCACCGGGATTGCTACGCTGAACGATCGACACACGACAGGCCACGTCATGGATACTGCCGACCCTTTCGATTTCATACGCTTCCTGACGGCGCAGGACGGCATCTACGAGACCGCGCTGCGGGAACTGCGTGCAGGCCAAAAACGCTCGCATTGGATGTGGTACATCTTCCCGCAGCTCGAAGGCCTGGGCACGAGTTACACCGCGCGCCGCTATGCGATCAAGAGCTTCGACGAGGCGCGCGCCTATTTGCAGCACCCCGTTCTCGGCGTGCGGCTTATTGAGTGCACGCAGTCCGTCGTCGCCTTGCAGGGACGAACGCTACAGCAGATTTTCTGGTCGCCGGACGACCTGAAATTCTGTTCGTCGATGACGCTGTTCGAACGCGTCGCCGGTGCCGGTTCCGTGTTCGCCGCCGCCCTCGACAAGTACTGTTCCGGCGCGCGCGACGCATTGACGCTGAAGCTGCTGCAATCCTAGGATTCACGCGGTCTGGCGCGCCGCAGGTTCAGGGTGCGGCGGCCGCCTCATGCGCTCCCGCCCCTTCGGGGTTCCCGCGCCGCCGGAGCGCCGGCCGGCCGGGCGCTCAAACTCGCAGCTTCGCTGCTCAAACAATCGCGCCCGGACTTCCCCGTCCGGCACTCCGTCGCCGCGGCGGTCGCAAAATCGGCGGCCCCCGCACCCTGAACCTGCTCGATACGCATGGGAGCGAACTCAAGCGCATTGCAGGGGACAGCTATCAGGCAATA
>JACRPB010000043.1 GCA_016214175.1 Rhodocyclales bacterium | reverse complement strand
GCCGTCCTCCATCGCTCGGCGCAATGGCGCGTAGCGGCTGTCGGCGAAGACGTAAAGCGAGACCAGAACGTTGGTATCGAGCACTACCGCCGCGCCGGCAAGCGGGCACGCCGCCGAGCCCGCCGTTTTGTCGCGCGGCGTTGCCGTCACTTCTTCTGCATGTCGAGGCGGAACTTGGCGAAGGAGCCGGGCGCATCCTCCAGCACCTTGAGCTTGCCCTTGGCCGGATCGCGCGCCGCCACCTTGGCGTCGTCGAGCTTGGTGATCCAGGTCTGCCAGTCGGTCCACCAGGAACCCTCATGCTGGCGGGCAGCGGCCATCCATTCGTCCGACGATTCGGGCAAGGAGGCGGAGCCGACCCAGTAGCCGTACTTGTTGGCGACCGGCGGATTGACGATGCCGGCGATGTGGCCGGAGCCGCCGAGGACGAAGCGCACCGGGCCGGCAAAGCGCCGGGCGCCCAGATAGGTGCTCTTCCACGGCGCGATGTGATCCTCGATGGTCGAAATGAAGTAGCACGGCGTCTTGATCTTGCCGAGGTCGATGTCCACGCCGGCCAGGGTCAGGCCGCCCGGTTCCTTGAGCAGGTTCTTCATGTACATGTTGCGCAGGTAGAAGCTGTGCATCGCGTAGGGCATGCGCGTCGAATCGGAGTTCCAGAACAAGAGATCGAAAGGGAAGGGGTCCTTGCCCATCAGATAGTTGTTCACGACGAAGGACCAGATCAGGTCGTTCGAACGCAGCATGTTGAACGTGCCGGCCATTTCGGTGCCTTCGAGGAAGCCGCGCGCCGACATCTTCTTCTCCAGGCTCGCCACCTGCTGCTCGTCGATGAAGACGCCGAGCTCGCCGGGAAACGAGAAGTCGAGCATGGTGGTGAAGAAGGTCGCCGAGGCGATGCGCTTGTCCTTCTTGGCCGCCATGTAGGCAAGCGTGGTGCCGAGCAGCGTGCCGCCGGGGCAGTAGCCGGCGGCGTTGATTTCCTTCTCGCCGGTCTGCGGGCAGACGACGTCGACGGCGGTCAGCGCGGCTTCGGTCAGGTAGTCCTCGAAGGTCTTCTTGGCCAGCGTGGCGTCCGGGTTCACCCAGGAGATGACGAACACCGTATGGCCCTGGTCGGTGGCCCACTTGATGTAGGAATTCTTCTCGCGCAGATCGAGGATGTAGTACTTGTTGATCCAGGGCGGGAAGATCAGCAGCGGCCGCTTGTACTGATCCTTCGTGGTCGGGTTGAACTGCAACAGTTGGATCAGGTCGTTCTGGAAAATCACCTTGCCCGGCGTCGTGGCGACGTTCTTGCCGAGCTCGAAAGCCGTGGTGTCGGTCATCTTGATGCGCAACTGGCCGTCGCCTTCCTCGATGTCGCGCAGCAGGTTGTTGAAGCCCTTGACCAGGTTCTGGCCGTTCGACTTCAGCGTTTCGCGGAAGACTTCCGGGTTGGTCATGGCGAAGTTGGACGGCGACAGCGCGTCGATGAACTGGCGCGTGAAGAAATTCACCTTGGCCTTGTCGTGGTGCTCCATGCCCTGGACGTTGCTGACGGCGTCATGGACGTGGCGCGCCGTGATCAGGTAGCTCTGCTTGATGAAGTCGAACAGGAAGTGCTGTTCCCATTCCGCGTTCTTGAAGCGGTTGTCGCCCTTGGCCGGGGCCGCCACCGGCGTCGCGTTCATGCCCATGAAGCGCAGCATCGAGTGCTGCCAGAGCGAGAAGTAGTCCCAGACCAGATTCATCTGCGCCTGCGCCATCTTGTACGGATTGGCCAGCATTTTCGCCATCATGTCCATGAAGGCCTGGGCCAGCCCGAGTTCGTCCTGCGGCGCCGCCAGGCCCTTCTTCATCTGGCGCTGCATGTGCTCGCCGATCAGTTTCGAGGCGCGCTGCGCCACCTCGGCGTAGGTCTTGGCCATTTCTTTCGGGTCCGGCAACTGCTTGTTGTCCTTGTTGTCGTGGGACATGCGAATCTCCTGGGTCAAAGGATGTTGACGAAGCGGATGATGCCGTTCGCGTCGACGCGCCTGACAAGCCGTGCGTCTTCTAGGTATTTCATGTGCGCGATGGACTCGCCCAGCGCAAACATCGTCTGGTGCGGATCGCTGAGGTCGCGGTTGAAGAGCACGCCCATTAGCTCCGTCGCGCTTTGCGGCCGGTCGGTGCAGGCGGTGCGCAAGGCGGCGAAGTGTTCCGTATGATGCGCGTGCAATTGCGCCACGCGCTCGTGCAGGCCGCGGAAAGGCTTGCCGTGCGAGGGCAGCACCAGGGTGTCTTCAGGCAGCTCCTGGAAGCGGTCGATGGAGGCGAGGAAGGTGCCGAGTGGGTTCGCCTCGGGAACGGCGGCAAAGGCGCTGACGTTGGTCGTGATGCGCGGCAGCAGCATGTCGCCGGAAATAAGGACGTGCAATTCGTCGCAGTAGAGGCTGGCATGCTCGGCCGAATGGCCGTAGCCGGTGATGACGCGCCAACTGCGGCCGCCGATATCGACGCGGTCGCCGTCGCCGATGCGCTGGAAGGTATCGGGGATCGCCGGCACGACGCGGCCATAGGCATTGCCGCGCTTGTGGAGCGCGGCCTGGCGTTCTTCGTCGAGGCCGTGGCGGCGGAACAGGTGGATCATCGCCGGAATGCCGTAGCCGGCGATCTGGTGCTTCACCAGTTGCGCCGTCGAGTATTCGCCCAGCGTCATCCACAGCGGGGCGCCGGTTTGCTCTTGCAGCCAGGCGGCGAGGCCGAGATGGTCGGGATGGAAGTGCGTGACCAGCAGCCGCGACAGCGGATGCGTCGCCAGCACTGCGCGCCAGATGTCGCGGATCGGATCGACGGCGATGCCGCTGTCGATGGCGGTCCAGGCTGCGCCGTCGGCCAGCAGCCAGAGGTTGATGTGGTCGAGCGCGAAAGGCAGCGGCATGCGCAGCCATTTCACGCCGGGAGCGAGCTCGACGGCGGTGCCGGGGGCGGGCAGGGTTTCGTGGGTGATGTGGAGTTGCATGCTCTCTATCGGTCGGGAGGGTCGTTGCGGGAGGCGCAGTTCGCTTGACTTGGCGCCGCCTCTATTTTAGGGGTGCTGCACGGATGCCTATTCTAGGCGCTCCGCCTGGTGCGGTGCAACATTCTCCGCCCGACCCGATACGCCCGAGTGGGCGCCTAGGCGGCGCGCGGAATGTCGGCGAAGAGTTCCGTCAGCGCGATGGTCAGATCGGGAAACGCGCGTGGCGAGGCCGTCATCGCTTCGTCGTAAATGGCCGGTTTGCCATAGACGCCTCCTTCGAGTCGATAGCTCCAGAGCAGGCGCTCGGTCGGCGAAACGATCCAGTATTCGGCCACGCCGTGGCGCTCGTAGAGTTCGCGCTTTTCGCGCTGGTCGCGGCTGGACGTGGAGGGCGAGAGGATTTCAATGACCCATTCCGGGGCGCCGCGCACACCGTGGCGGGTGAGTTTCGATTGATCGCACAGCACCACCAGATCGGGTTGCACCACCGTGTCCACCTGGTCGTCGGCCTCGTCGCCCTTCGGCAGCAGAACGTCGAGCGGCGACGGCAATACGCGGCAGGGCTTGCCTTTCAGGTAGGCGTGGATAACGGCGGTCAGCGTTGCCACCAGGCCCTGGTGCGGCCAATCTGGCGCCGGCGACATGGCATAGGCGACGCCATCGATCAGTTCCCAGCGTTCTCCCTCGGGCCAGGTGCAATAGACGCCGAAGGTGAAGCGTTCGCTAGTCGCCGGTAGAGCCATCATCGTCTCCTTGTGCCGAGGCGCCATTCTCGCCCGACAGCGCGGGAATGGCAAACGCGTGTCCTACAATAGCGGCTGCCCCCGTTACTCCGAGCGCCGACCCCATGGCCGAAGCCACCTTCACCATTACCGAACTCTCCCGCGAATTCGACATCACGCCGCGGGCGATCCGCCATTACGAGGAGCAGGGCTTGCTCTTCCCCGAACGATCGGGACAACAGCGCGTCTACTCCAAGCGCGACCGCACTCGCCTCAAGCTCACCTTGCGCGGCAAGCGCCTGGGCCTGTCGCTGGTCGAGATCAAGGAGCTGATCGACATGTACGACGCGGCGCCCGACCAGACGCCGCAGTTGGTCAAGCTGCTCGGCGTGCTCGCCACGCGCAAGGCCGCGTTGCTGCAACAGCGCGAGGACATCGAGGCCGTGCTGGAGGAACTCGACGCCTTCGAGCGGCAGTGCCGCGACATCCTGGCCACCGGCGAGCCGGAAGACGATTCGGGATCGCGCCGCGCCGACTGAAGCTCATTGGAACCCAAGTTGACGTTAACGTCAACGGCAACTTAGAATGCAATAAACGACAGGATTGGCCGACATCCGCCCCGGCTGGTGCGAAATTCGCCTGCCCTACCGCGAAGACCTCTGCCAGCAGCACGGCTTCTTCCACGCCGGCATTACGACCACGGTCGTCGACAGCGCCGGCGGTTACGCCGGGTTTTCGCTGATGGCGCCCGGCTCCTCGGTGCTTTCGGTCGAGTTCAAGATCAACCTGCTGGCGCCCGGCGACGGCGAACTGCTGATCGCCACCGGCGAAGTGGTCAAGCCCGGCAAGAACCTGGTCATCGCCCGCGGCGACGTCTATGTCGTCAAGGGCATGAAGACCACCCATTGCGCGATGATGCAGCAGACGCTCGTCACCATGCACGGCAAGGCGGACAACGGAGGAGAAACGAAATGAGTTTGGGACTGAACTTCGATCTCGGCGAAACCATCGACATGTTGCGCGATGCGGTGCAGGACTTCGCCGCCAAGGAAATCGCGCCGCGCGCCGCCGCCATCGACCGCGACAACGAATTTCCCGCCGATCTGTGGCGGAAGCTCGGCGACATGGGCCTATTGGGCATGAGCGTCGAGGAGGAATACGGCGGCACGAATATGGGCTACCTCGCCCACATCGTTGCCATGGAGGAAATCTCGCGCGCCTCGGCTTCGGTCGGCCTTTCCTACGGCGCCCATTCCAACCTCTGCGTGAACCAGTTGCGCCGCAACGGCAATGCGGCACAGAAATCGAAGTACCTGCCCAAGCTGATCTCGGGCGAGCACGTCGGCGCGCTGGCGATGTCGGAACCCAACGCCGGTTCCGACATCGTCTCGATGAAGCTGCGCGCCGATTTCAAGGGCGATCGCTATGTGCTGAACGGCGCCAAGATGTGGATCACCAATGGCGGCGACGCCGATACGCTGATCGTCTATGCCAAAACCGACGTGAGCGGCGGCGCCAAGGGCATGACCGCCTTCATCGTCGAGAAGGGCATGCAGGGCTTTTCCAAGGGCACGCATCTCGACAAGCTCGGCATGCGCGGCTCGAACACCTATCCGCTGTTCTTCGACGACTGCGAAGTGCCGGTGGAGAACGTGCTCGGCGGCGAGGGAAAGGGCACCAGGGTGTTGATGAGCGGACTCGACTACGAGCGCGCCGTGCTCTCGGGCGGCCCCCTGGGCATCATGGCCGCCTGCATGGACGTGGTGATTCCCTATTTGCACGACCGCAAGCAGTTCGGCCAGAGCATCGGCGAGTTCCAGCTCATGCAAGGCAAGGTGGCCGACATGTACTCGACCTGGCAGGCCTGCCGCGCCTACGTGTATGCCGTGGGCAAGGCCTGCGACAGGGCCGATCATTCGCGCACCTTGCGCAAGGACGCCGCCGGCGCGATTCTCTACTCGGCCGAGAAGGCGACCTGGATGGCCGGCGAGGCGATCCAGACCCTGGGCGGTAACGGCTACATCAACGACTATCCGACCGGCCGCCTCTGGCGTGACGCCAAGTTGTATGAGATCGGCGCCGGCACCTCCGAGATCCGCCGCATGCTGATCGGCCGCGAACTCTTCAGCGAGACGATGCGATGAGCGCCGACGTCAAGGCAATGCAAGCCGAGTGGCTGGCCGCCGCTGCGGCCATGCGCAGCGAGGACGTCACCTACGACGTGCTGCCGATAGAGGCGATGCGGGAATGCAGCGGCCTCGAACTGTTCCGGAAAATGCTGCGCGGCGAACTGCCGGCGCCGCCGATCATGCAGACGCTCGACATCGCGCTGGTCGAGGCCGAGAAGGGACGCGTCGTCTTCCAGGGCCATCCGGCGCGCGCGCACTACAACCCACTCGGCTCAGTGCATGGCGGCTACCACGCGACGCTGCTCGACTCCTGCGTCGCCTGCGCCGTGCAAAGCACACTCGAAGCCGGACAGGGCTACACCACCATCGAACTCAAGATCAACTATCTGCGCGCGCTGACCGACCAGGTCGGCCCGGTGCGCGCCGAAGGCAAGGTGATCCACGTCGGCAAGCAGATCGGCACCGCGGAAGGGCGGCTCTTCGACGCCGCCGGGCGGCTCTACGCCCACGCGACCACCACCTGCCTGATCTTCCAGGTCTAGGAGACCAGCATGGTCGAGACCGCGCGCGGCACGGTGCACGAATGGCAGAAGGACCACATGGGCCACATCAACATCCGCGCCTACATGGAATTGTTCGAGCAGGCCTGCTGGCAGTTCTACGCCATGCTCGGGCTCACGGCCACGGTGCTGCGCGGCGGCGAGGTCAATCTGGCGGCGGTGCAGCAGAACATCGGCTACAAGAAGGAACTCTATCCCGGCGACACGGTGTTCGTGCGCACCGGCGTCGTCGAACTGAAGGAACGTGTGCTGCGCTTTCGTCACGAGCTTGTGAACACCGAGAGCGCCGAAATCTGCGCCGACTGCGAATTCACCGTGGTCTGTCTCGATCCCGTCGCGCGCAAGGCGCGGCCGTTTCCGCCCTACGTCGCCGAGCGGGCAGCGCTGTATGCGCTGCCCGTGGGCGCCTGATCAACGCTTATCTTAGGAGCTGTGCCATGAGCAACGATCCCGTCGTCATTCTTTCTGCCGTGCGCACGCCGATGGGCGGCATGCAGGGCGATTTCGCCTCCCTCACCTGCGCCCAGCTCGGCAGCGCCGCGATCCGCGCCGCGGTCGAGCGTGCCGGCATCCAGCCGGCGCAGGTCGACGAAGTCATCATGGGCTGCGTGCTGCCCGCAGGCCAGGGCCAGGCGCCGGCGCGCCAGGCCGCCTTGGGCGCTGGCCTGCCGCTGGCGACCGGCTGTACCACGGTGAACAAGATGTGCGGCTCCGGCATGCGCGCGGCGATGTTCGCCAACGACATGCTGCTCGCCGGCACCAATGAGTTGATGGTCGCCGGCGGCATGGAGTCGATGACCAACGCGCCTTACCTGCTGCCGAAGGCGCGCGCCGGCTATCGCCTCGGCCACGGACAGATCTTCGACCACATGTTCCTCGACGGGCTCGAAGACGCGTATGAAAAAGGCCGCCTGATGGGTACCTTCGCCGAGGAATGCGCGCAGAGCTACGGTTTCACGCGCGCGGCCCAGGACGACTTCGCGATCGCTTCGACGCAGCGCGCCAAGCTCGCCAACACCGACGGCTCCTTCGCCTGGGAAACCACGCCGGTCACCGTGCCGGGCAAGAAGGGCGACGTCGTCGTCGACCACGACGAGCAGCCGTTCAAGGCCAACCTGGAAAAGATTCCGACCCTGAAGCCGGCCTTCCGCAAGGACGGCACAGTCACCGCCGCCAACTCGTCGTCGATCTCCGACGGCGCCGCGGCGCTGGTGCTGGCGCGCGCTTCGACGGCCGACAAGCTCGGCCTCAAGCCGCTCGCGACCTTCGTCGCGCACAGCACGTTCGCGCAGGAGCCGGGACTGTTCACCACCGCGCCGGTCGGCGCGATCAAGAAGCTGCTGGCGAAGACCGGCTGGACGGCCGAGAGCGTCGACCTGTGGGAAATCAACGAAGCCTTCGCCGTCGTCACCATGGCGGCGATGCACGATCTCAAGCTGCCGCACGACAAGGTCAATGTCCACGGCGGCGCCTGCGCGCTCGGCCATCCGATCGGCGCTTCCGGCGCGCGCATCGTCGCCACGCTGATCGGCGCGCTACTCAAATATGGCAAGAAGCGCGGCGTAGCAAGTCTCTGCATCGGCGGCGGCGAAGCGACGGCGGTTGCCATCGAGCTGGCCTGAGCTGTTGGCCGGCACCTACCTCAAGCTCGTACTGACCATGGTGATCTGGGGCGGCACCTGGGTGGCGGGGCGTTACGCGGTGCAGGCCGCGCCGCCGCTCGCCATCGCGGTGTGGCGCTTCCTGATCGCCGGCGCCGCGCTGCTGGCGCTGGTGGCCTGGCGCAACGGCGGCCTGCCGCGGCCGACGCGGCGCGAATGGGGGCTGATCGCCGGGCTCGGGCTGAGCGGTATCTTCCTTTACAACCTGTGTTTCCTGTTCGGTCTGCAACGCCTCGCTGCGGGCCATGCGGCGCTGGTGGTGGCGCTGAACCCGGTGATGGTGACCCTGGCCGCGGCCATGTTCGGCGGCGAGCGCCTGACGCGCACGAAGATCGCCGGCAGCGTCATCGCCTTGCTCGGCTGCCTCACCGTCATCGGCCACGGCTCGCCGCTGGCCGCGCTTTCGGGCGAGATCGGCATCGGCGAAGTGCTGATCGTCGGCTGCGCCGCGTTCTGGACCATTTACACGCTGATCGGCCGGCGCGCGACGAAGACGATGTCGGCGCTTGCCGTAACGGCCTACAGCACCTTGGTCGGCTGGGCTCTGCTGCTGCTGGCCGGCTTGTTCGATCGGCCTGCCGATCTGCTGCCCGCTTACCCGTCGCTGGTCTGGGCATCCATCCTCTACCTGGCCCTGCTCGGCACGACGCTGGGTTTCACCGGGTTCAACCAGTCGGTGCAGCGCATCGGCGCCGCGCGCGCCTCGATTTTCATCAATCTGGTGCCGGTGGCCGCGGTGCTGCAAGGCGCGTGGCTGCTAGACGAGCGACTGGGGCTGTCGGTGCTGGTGGGCGGTGCGCTGGTGCTGGTCGGCGTGGTGCTGACGCAGCGAACCCAATTGGAGTTGCCGAAATGATCCTCAACGAATCCCAACAAATGATCCGCGACACGTTACGTGACTTCGCGCGCGAACAGCTCGCGCCGAAGTCCGCCGACTGGGACCGCAACGCCACCTTCCCTGCGGAGGCGTTGCAGGAACTCGCGGCCCTCGGCGTCTGGGGCATGGCCGTGCCGGAGGAGTGGAACGGCGCCGGTCTCGACTACCTGACGCTCGCCGTGGCGCTGGAAGAAATTGCGGCCGGCGACGGCGCGACCTCGACCATCCTTTCGGTGCAGAACTCGCTGATCTGCGGCATCCTGATGAAGTACGGCAGCGATGCGCAAAAGACGCGCTGGCTAAAGGGCGCGGCGAGCGGCTCTCTGCTCGGCTGCTTCTGTCTCACCGAGCCGCATGTCGGTTCCGATGCCTCGGCGATCAAGACCCGCGCGGTGAGGGACGGCGACCACTGGGTGTTGAACGGCGTCAAGCAATTCATCACCTCGGGCAAGAACGGCCAGATCGCCCTCGTCTTCGCCGTCACCGACGCCGCGGCCGGCAAGAAGGGCATCTCCTGCTTCTGCGTGCCGACCGACACGCCCGGCTACGTCGTCGCCCGCGTCGAGGAAAAGCTTGGCCAGCACGCCTCCGACACCGCGCAGATCATTTTCGAGGACTGCCGCATTCCCGCCGACCACCTGATCGGCGGGGAGGGCGAGGGCTATCGCATCGCGCTGTCGCACCCCGAAGCGGGACGCATCGGCATCGCCGCGCAGTCGGTGGGCATGGCGCGCGCCGCGCTCGAAGCGGCGGTGAAATACGCGCACGAACGCGAGGCCTTCGGCGTGCCCATCATTCAGCACCAGGCGGTGAGCTTCCGGCTCGCCGACATGGCGACGCGCATCGAAGCCGCGCGCCAACTGGTCTGGCATGCGGCGACGCTGCGCGACGCGGGTCTGCCCTGCCTCAAGGAGGCGAGCATGGCGAAACTCTTCGCTTCCGAGATGGCGGAAAAGGTCTGCTCCGATGCCATTCAGATTCACGGTGGCTACGGCGTCGTGTCCGATTTCCCCGTCGAGCGCATCTACCGCGACGTGCGCGTCTGCCAGATCTACGAAGGTGCGTCGGATATTCAGCGGCTGGTGATCGGCCGCGCGCTGGCGAGTGCATCATAATTGGCATCATTTGATGCTATATTTGATTCCTGTCCCGCTTTCCGGAGAATTCGATGAGAACCACTGTCACCCTGGACGACGATCTGCTTGCCGACGTGGAGAAACTCAGCGGAGTCCACGACCGCTCGCAACTGCTGCGCGAAGCCTTGATGGCGCTGCGCCATCAGATCGCCTCGAAGCGACTGGCCCTGTTGGGCGGCAGCGAGCCGACGCTGACTGCGCCGCCGCGCCGCCGCGGCGCTGCGCTGCGCGTCGCCGAACCCGCGGCCGTGCCCTACGGCGCGACGCGGCGCAGCCGAACGAAGAAGGACTGACGGCGCAGTGAAGATTCTTGCTGACACCTCGGTTTGGATCGACCACTTGCGGCACGGTTATTCGCAGATGAGCAGCCTTCTTGCTACCGGCGATATCGTGCTTCACGACCACGTCGTCGGCGAACTCTGTCTCGGCGGCTTGAGTCGCGACAGGCTGGCCATGATGCAGTTGTTGCACCGCTGCAGCGTTGCCAGCCATGACGAGGTGATGCACCTGATCGGCGAGCGCCGCCTTGCCGGCCGCGGTCTGGGCTACGTCGATACCCACCTGCTTGCCGCCGCGCTGATCGGCCGCTTGCGGCTGTGGACGCTGGACAAGGCGCTGCAGCAGGCGGCGCAGGATTGCGGCTGCGGTATGGCAATGCATTGAAACGGCGCGACTGGAGACCCACCATGACGGAAGAATCCCCCATCCTGTTCTACTTCGATTTCTCGTCCCCCTACTCCTATCTCGCCAGCGAGAAGATCGACGAGCTCGCGTTGCGCTACGGCCGCAAGGTGAAGTGGAAACCGCTCCTGCTCGGCATCGTGTTCAAGACCACCGGTGCCGTGCCGCTGACCCAGGCGCCGTTGAAAGGCGAATACAGCCGCCACGACTTCGAGCGCTCGGCGCGCTATCTTGGTGTGCCCTTCAAGCTGCCGGAAAAGTTTCCGGTGGCGACGCAGGCCGCGGCGCGCGCCTACTACTGGCTGCACGACCGCGATTGCGCGCTGGCGCGGCAATTCGCGCACGCAGTGTTCCGCGCCTTCTACGTCGAGGGTCGCGACATTTCGGATACGGCCACCGTGCTGAATCTGGCCGTGGCGCTGGGTGCCGACGAGAATGAACTGTCGGCGGCACTCGCCGGGCAGGAATTGAAAGACCGCCTGAAAGCGGAAGTGGAAGCCGCCATTGCGCGCGGCGTGTTCGGTGCGCCCTATGTCGTCATCGACGGCGAGCCGTTCTGGGGCGCCGACCGGCTGCCGCAAATCGAACAGTGGCTGGAAACGGGAGGGTTCTGAGTGAGCGTCATCAAGTCCAGTCTCAACACGCGTTCCGACGAGTTCAAGGCCAACGCCGCCGCGATGGCGGCGCTGGTCGCCGACTTGCGCGAGAAGACCGCAACGGCCTGTCTCGGCGGCCCCGAGGAACACCGCAAGAAGCACGTCGCGCGCGGCAAGCTGCTGCCGCGCGACCGCATCAACGGCCTTGTCGATCCCGGCGCGCCCTTCCTCGAACTCTCGCCGATGGCGGGCTGGGGCATGTTCAACAACGAGGTCGCCTCTGGCGGCGTGGTCACCGGCATCGGCCGCGTCCAGGGCGTCGAGTGCATGATCGTCGCCAACGACGCGACGGTGAAGGGCGGGTCTTACTTCCCGATCACCGTGAAGAAGCATTTGCGCGCGCAAGAGATCGCGCAGCAGAACCGTCTGCCCTGCATCTACCTCGTCGATTCCGGTGGCGCCAACCTGCCGACGCAGGACGAGGTGTTTCCGGACCGTGACCACTTCGGCCGCATTTTCTTCAACCAGGCCAACATGTCGGCGCTTGGCATTCCGCAGATCGGCATCGTCATGGGTTCGTGCACCGCGGGCGGCGCCTATGTGCCGGCGATGTCCGACGAGGCGGTGATCGTCAAGAATCAGGGCACGATTTTCCTCGGCGGCCCGCCGCTGGTGAAGGCCGCCACCGGCGAAGTGGTGACGGCGGAAGACCTCGGCGGCGGCGACGTGCATACGCGCATCTCGGGCGTGGCCGACCACCTGGCCGAGAACGACTTGCATGCGCTGTCGATCTGCCGCCGCATCGTCGGCAACCTCAACTGGAAGAAGCCGATGTCGCTGGATCTCGCGACGCCGGAAGAGCCGCTCTACGATCCGGCCGAACTCTACGGCGTGATTCCCGCCGATACACGCAAGCCCTACGACGTGCGCGAAGTGATCGCGCGCGTGGTCGACGGTTCGCGTTTCGACGAGTTCAAGTCGCGCTACGGCACGACGCTGGTGACCGGTTTCGCGCGTCTGCACGGCTACCCGGTTGGCATCGTCGCCAACAACGGCATCCTCTTCGCCGAGTCGGCACAGAAGGGCGCGCACTTCGTCGAGCTCTGCGCCCAGCGCGGCATTCCGCTGATCTTCCTGCAGAACATCACGGGCTTCATGGTCGGGCGCAAGTACGAGAACGGCGGCATTGCCAAGGACGGCGCGAAGATGGTGACGGCGGTGGCGACGGCCAAGGTGCCCAAGTTTACGCTGAACCTCGGCGGCTCATTCGGCGCCGGCAACTACGGCATGTGCGGCCGTGCCTACTCGCCGC
>JACRPB010000042.1 GCA_016214175.1 Rhodocyclales bacterium | reverse complement strand
GATGCAGCGGTCGCGCGATGCCATAGACCCAGCCGTCGGCGACCGCGCGCACGTGATTGGCATTGATCTCCTGGCCGACGCAATGGAATTGCTCCGGATCGACGGCATAGGCGGCGCCCCAGGACGCCAGGGTTTCCGCCAGCACCATGGAGACGCCGCCGTGCAGCACGCCGGCCGGCTGCCGCGTGCGCTCGTCGACCGGCATGCGCGCCTTCAGGTAGTTGTCGCCGGCTTCGATCAGTTCGATGCCGAGACGGCCGGGAGCGCAGCCCTGGCCGCGCCGGTTGGCTTCTTCGAGCGAAAAGTCCGTATGCCAGATTTTCACGATGGCCCCCGCAGCGCTCAGACTTTTTTCAGGTAGCAGGCCTTGAGCATGAAGCTGCCGCCGTCCATCTTGCAGTCGACTTCGTGATCGCCGCCGACGAGGCGGATGCTCTTGACCTTGGTGCCCATTTTCAGCGTGATCGACGAGCCCTTGACCTTCAGGTCCTTGATCAGCACCACGGCATCGCCGTCGGCCAAGACGTTGCCGTTGGCATCCTTGATCGCCGCCTCGTCATCGGCGGCATCCGCCGCCGCGGCTTGCGGCCATTCGTAACCGCAATCGGCGCAGACGTAGTTGGCCCCATCGGGGTAGGTGTTCTCGAGCGTGCATTGCGGGCAGGCAGGTATCGCGGACATGATGGCGTCGGGTCATGGCTGGGGCGCACATTCTAACCGCCGCCAGCCGCTGGCCCGCCACTTCCGGTGCATACTGCCGACTGCTTAGGCATCCAGAGCGCGTCATGAATCCGAAAATCCAGGAGCTGCTCGATCGCATCCGCCAGATCGAAGAGGAAATCGAGCAGGAGGTCCAGCGCCGCCGCGCCGAGCTGCAAGCCGACTTCGACAACCGGCGCATCCGCTTCGAGCGCGAAGTGCTGGCGCAGCAGCGTCGCTTCAAGACGGGGCTGCTCAAATACCTGCTCGGCGCGCGCCTGCGCAACGTCGTCACGGCGCCCGTCATCTATGCCGTGTTCTTCCCCCTTCTGCTGCTCGACCTGGTCGTCACCCTCTACCAGTGGATCTGCTTCCCGCTCTACGGCATCGCGCTGGTGCGCCGGCGCGACTACCTGGTGTTCGACCGCGCGCACCTGGCCTACCTGAACCTGATCGAGAAATTCAACTGCGCCTATTGCTCCTACGGCAACGGGCTGGCCGCCTACGTCACCGAGGTCATCGCCCGCACCGAAAAATACTGGTGTCCGATCAAGCACGCGCGGCGCCTGATGCGCGCTCATCCCTATTACGACGGCTTCGTCGACTATGGCGATGCCGCGGCCTACCGCAACGAGCTGCGCGTTTTGCGCGCGGAACTCGCGCGCATCGGCGCAGCCGAAGGGAAGTGATCGCGGGCGGATTCGAAAGCAGGATGCGGGGGGCGTGGCGTTGCGGCGCGCGATCGAGGACGATCATCCGCCGCTCGACGACTGGATAACCACGCTGCCGATCGAGGACATGCGCGCGCGGCTGCTGAATTTGCGCGGCTTCGGCTGGCTGGACGGCTCGCTGCACGGCGACGCCGGCGTAGCGCGGTCATGCTGACCCGGCGCCGCGACTCGGCAAGCAAAGCGTAAAACGCGTAACGCCATCCTCCGACGTCGCCGCGAGGCTGCCGCCATGCGCACGCGCGATGGAGCGGGCGATGGGCAGCCCAAGTCCGGCACCATCGGCGAAACTCTGACGCGACGCCTGATCGCGATAGAAGCGATCGAACAGCCGCGGCAGGTGTGCGGACCCGATGGTCGCCCCGGTGTTCTCCACCGTCAGCGTCACCGTCGCGTCGTCGGACGCGGCGATGCTCACCGCGACGCGCCCGCCCGGCGGCGTATGGCGGATTGCGTTCGATAGCAGGTTGCCGACCGCCCGTTGCAGCATCAGCTTGTCGCCAGCCACTGCGGCGGCGCCGACGACGGCCAGATGCACGTCCTTATCCGCGGCCAGGGCTTCGTAGAAGTCGAGCAGGCCCTCGACTTCGCGTCGCAGATCGATCGTCTCGCGCGAAGGAACGATCAAGTCGTGGTCGGCCTTGGCCAGAAACAGCATGTCGGCAATCATGCGCGAGAGCCGTTCGAATTCCTCCCCGTTGGAAGCCAGCACCTCGCGATACTCCTCCGCCGTTCTCGGTTTGGAGAGGATGACTTGAGTCTGGGTCATCAGGTTGCTAACCGGCGTGCGCAGTTCGTGGGCGAGATCCGCCGAGAAGTCGGACAGCCGCCGGAACGACGCTTCGAGCCTTGCCAGCATCTCGTTCAGGGTGTCGGCAACCTCGGCCAGTTCCGGCGGAATCGCCGCCACGGTCAGGCGATGGTCGAGCCGGTTCGCCGTGATGCCCGCGGCGCGCCGTTTGATGTCCTTCAGCGGCGCCAGTCCGCGGCGCGCCGCGATCCAGCCGAGGAAACCGGTCAGCACGGCGGCGAGCCCGACCACCGACCAGAGCGTGATCCGGAACGAGTTCATGAAATGCTCGTGACGCGCCATGTCGGTGGCAACCACCACCCGCGCCGGCGCGGCACCGGCGATGGCGGTCGCGGCGGCGGCGGCGATGCCGCGGTAGCGGTGCTGCGTCGACGCAGTCCATGTCATCGGCCGCTGCGACTCCGGCGCGTCCCGCTGCAGCAGCGCGTCGGGAAACTCGGCGTCGCCGCTCGCATACACCAGCTTGCCGTCGGCCGCGAGAACGACCACCGCCAGGCCGGGATGGCCGACCAGGGAATCCTCCAAATGCTGCGGCAGAGCCTCGAACTCCTGCGGCGAGCCCACTTTCCGCAGCACATGCTGGAGCAGGTCCAGCTTGCCGGCGAGAACTTCCGCATCCAGCTCCTCGAAATGGCGCTCAGCCAGACCGGCGGCGATCAGCCCCAACAGCAGCAGCACGGTCGTCGACACCGTTGCGAACAGCAGGGTTAGCCGCCAGGTGAGCGACTTGCCTCCGGTCAGGCGCACGCCGGCACCTCGAGCACGTAACCCATGCCGCGCACCGTCCGGATCAGCTTCGGCTCGAAGCCGTCGTCGACCTTGGCGCGCAGCCGCCG
>JACRPB010000041.1 GCA_016214175.1 Rhodocyclales bacterium | reverse complement strand
GATTTCCTCGAACGCCTGGCTTTCGGTATATCCGTTCCAGCTTTTGGCCGCGACCACCGTGGTTTGATCGAGCGCATAGGCAACTGTCCCCGATGCGCCACCCGTTTCTGCCCAACTGCTGAGAGTTGCCTTCGTGCTGGCCGTGGTATTGACCCCACTTACGGCATTCAGCAGGCCGGCGATGGTGTTGGCCTCGGAGGACACGGCGACGTTGATGGACCCACCGGAAACGAGAGATCCCGCAGCATCCCGGATCCGCAGGATTTGTGCGCCGTAGCCGTTGGTTGCAGCGCCGGTGGAGGCGTTGGCTTTGCCTACGGCGTAGCCGTAGCTGCCGACCAGATTGGAACGCGTATCCTGGGTCGTGACGGTGCCGATGCCGACGTTGGTTTCGGCGGCGACCACCGAGGCGTTGGTTGCGGCATCGAACAGATAGTCGGCGGCGGCATCGGACTCGACGGTGTAGCCGTTGGCGAGGAAGATCGAGAGCTGGCCGCCGACGCGCGTGGCGCCGTTACCCGCGGCTGCAAGCTGCACATGGGTGTTGCCCGTGTCGGAGCCGTAGGCGTCGACCGTGACGGTGCCGGAGGCGATGGCAAGGTCGATGGCGATATCCGCCCCGGTATTGTTGCGGATGACCAAATTGTTTGCCCCGTCAATCCCTGCCACGACGCCGGCAGCCTTGAGATCGGCATCGCCATTCACCGCATTCTGGATGGCGGCGAAAAGATTGGCCTGGCTGCTGCTGGTGTCGACGCCGGTGAGCGTAAAGGTGGACAACGCCGTGCCCGATTGCAGATTCAGGGTAATGGCGTCGTTGCCGCCTGATTGGGAGGACAGATTGGCGAGCTTGAGCGAGGTGTAGCCTTCGGCGCGCACCGCGCCGCCGTCGACAGCGTTCAGGCGCGCAGCGATGGTCGATGCCTGATCGTTGGCATTGACCTTGATGAGGCCGCCCTGAAGAACTGTGCCGGAGGCATCTTTGATGGTCAGCGTCTGGGCGCCATAACCGTTGGTCGCCGCGGTCGCGATGTCGGCGGCGATCGCCTGGGCGTAACCGACGGAGGCGCCCGCGGTCGCGTAGCGGCTGAAGTTGGTCGCCGTCTGCAGGCCGTTGCTGGTGTTGTTGGTCGTCACCAGACGCGAGCCGATGCTGGCGGAGCGGGCGTCGCCGATGGTGATGCCGATGGTTTGGTTCGCTTCCGCGCCGACCTGGAACTGGATATTCTGCAAGGCGCCGTTGAGCACCTTCTGGCCGTTGAAGGTCGTCGTGCCGGCGATGCGCGTCAGTTCGGCCTTGAGCTGGGAGACTTCCTGCTGGAGCGAGACGCGGTCGGAATCGGAGTTGGTGGCGTTGGCCGACTGGATCGACAGTTCGCGCATGCGCTGCAACAGGTTGCCGATTTCGCCGAGGGCCGATTCGGCCGTCTGCGCCAGCGAAATGCCGTCGTTGGCGTTGCGCACTGCCTGATTGAGGCCGCGTACCTGGGAAGTCATGCGCTCCGAGATCGCCAGGCCGGCGGCGTCGTCCTTTGCGCTGTTGATGCGCAGACCGGAGGAAAGTCGTTGCAGCGAGACCGACAGCGCGGATTGGGAGGTCGACAGGTTGCGCTGTGCGTTCAGCGAGGCGATGTTGGTGTTGATGACTTGTGGCATTTGGTTTCTCCTAGAGATTTTTCACATAGCGCCCGAAAGTGGCGGACCCTATGCGAGGAAGCACCGAGGCAGCGTCCGGCTGCCGTCGAGAGTGTTATCGGTTCCTCCGGGAGAAACTTTAGGGAATGAAAATAGTTACATATAAACAAATGGATATAAATGCCAATTCAAATCGGCGAGGCCAAAAATCAGACGGGCGGCCGTCGCCGCCCGTCACCTTGAGCCTCTGTCGCGCCTGCTTCAACATGTGGCTTATGGCAATTGCTTCCCGGTGAGTGTGGAATTGTGTCTCTCCATTACCGCGATGTCTGAGCAGATTTCGTCGATCGCGATCTTCACGGTTTTGGTATTTCCGACATATGCCGCCAATGCATACTCGGCCCGGGCTTTAAGGCTCCGGGATTCGATCAGTCCAAGCGACGCCAACTGCATGATGTCTTCCCTGTCGCTGTCGAGGAGTCTGGCCATTTTGGATAAGGCCAGATCAATCGGAGCCAGCACATACAGGCGAACCAGGCGGCGCTCGTTTTCGATGCCCTCCCACTCCACGGCATCGTCTTCGTAGTCCTCATGCATAAGGGCGTAGGAGGGGTTGTAGTTCGTGTCGAAGTAAATGAACGATTCCGTCCCGTCTTTTTGCCGATAGTCGATGGTGATGCGGGGGGGGAGAAGTTTTCGCGAGAATGACGCATCCACGTCTTCCGTGTAGCGCGACCCGCACCAGTAGTTCACGGCCATCCCGCCGGCAAGGAACATCTTGATGGGTGGGCCGACGTAGCCGCCATCCTTCAGAATGGCATCGATCTCGTCCAGCATCTTTGAAAGAGCCGCGGCGAGTTCAGGGAATGCGCGGTGCACGCCTTATCCTCGCTTTAAGCATGCTTGAAAACCGGCTGCAGTCCATATTGACGTCGCGACTCAGGCTTCCAAACGATTCTTTCTTGGTCGGCAACAGGAGATGCGCTACGTCGAGGAGTTCGCTGCGGTGCCCATACCAGCCTGATCCAGCCAGGAACAAGGCGGTCGCAGCCAACTCTCGCTTGCTTACCGAGTCGAAATCCCGCCACTTCTCTGCCGAAAAAGCCTCCCTCTGCTTAACGCAGAAATCCAGAAGTGAACTTTCGGCCAGCCTGTCCATTTTTCCCACTCGTTTGAGTGAATCGCGGTTTCAGTCATACCACTCGCCGATTTTCCTGTCAAAGCTGCCGCGCAGCTCGTTGCCGGTCCCAAAGAAAAAGACCCCCGCGGGATGCGCGGGGGTCTGTCGGACCACTTGCCCTACTTGAGCAACTGCAACACCAGTTGCGGCAACTGGTTGGCTTGAGCCAGCATCGCCACGCCCGCCTGTTGCAGGATTTGCGAGCGCGTCAGACTGGCGGTTTCCATGGCGAAGTCGGCGTCGCGGATGCGGCTGCGGGCGGCGGCGAGGTTCTCGGCACCGGCCGAGAGGCTGGCGATGGTCGATTCGAAACGGTTCTGCACCGCGCCGAGGCCGCCGCGCACGGCGTTGATCTGGGTCAGGGCATAGTCGATCACCGAGAGCGAGGCGTTGGCGCCGTCCACCGTGCTGATATCGACGCCGTTGATGCTGGAGAGCGAGCTGGCGTTGGCGATGCTGCCGTCGGTGCTGAACAGCGAGGTGTTGCCGCCGTTCAGCGAAACACTGGAGCCCGAGATATTGGAGCGGACGTCGAAGGCGCTGGAGGCGCGGAAGAACACCGTGCCGCCGATGACCGTCGAATCGGAGCCGGCGACGCTGACGCCGCCGTAGTAGAGCGTGGTGGCCGTGGTGTTCGTCGTGCTGATGCCGCCGCTAGTGGCGTTGACCGACTCGGCGAGGCCGGTGACCTTGATCGATGCCTCCGTGCCGCTGCGAGATCGTTGGATCCTGTGACGGCCCCCGAGATGGCGACACCGGTGGTGTTGCTGCCGAACAGCGTGAAGCCGATGGTGCCGGCGGCGCTGACGCTGGAGATCTTGGCCTGGGTGCGTGCGTCGGCGGTGACACCGGTGGTGGCAGTGACGGTGTTCACCTTCTGGGCGATGATTTCCGCCGAGTCGTCCTGGCTGACGAGAACCGAGGCGCTGGCCGCACCGTTGATGGTGATCGTCTGCGCGGCGACCGCGTTGCCGTAATCGACGTTATTGACGATGTTCTTGGCTTGGGTGCTGGCGGCGGCGTTGAAGATGCCGGCGACAGCGGCGCTGTTGCCGGCGGTTGAGGATTCGATCGTGTAGCCTTCGGGCAGGGAGATTTCGAGCCGTCCGCCGACGGAGATGTTATCGCTGCCTGCGCTGGTGAGGCCGGCGGCGTTGCGTGCAACGTCGGTACCGGTGGCGTTCATGGTCAGCGCGCCCGAAACCGCCGCGATCTTCATGTAGATGTTGCGGCCCTCGCTATTGGTGACTTTGAGGTTGCCGGCTGTGTCCATGGCCGCGGCATATCCCTGCCCCGACAAGGTGGAGTTGTTGTTGATCGCGTCGCGCAGGGCGCCGAAAGCCTGCGACTGGGTGTAGCTTCCCCAGGCCTGGGCCGTGACCACGGTTTGGCTGCCGACCGTGAGGGTAACCGTGCCGGAGGTACTCGCCTTGGCCCAGGAAGAAAGGGTTACCTCGGAAGTGGCAACGGCGGAGACGCCGGACACTGAGTTCAGGTTGCCGGCTATGGTCTTGGCTTCGTCGCCTGCGCTCACATTGATCGAGCCGCCGGAAACGATGGTGCCCGCGCTGTCGCGTATGCGCAGGATTTGCGCACCGTAGCCGTTGCTTGCCGTGGCCACGGTCGTCGTTCCGACGGCCTT
>JACRPB010000014.1 GCA_016214175.1 Rhodocyclales bacterium | reverse complement strand
GTATGTCGGCGCCGGCGTCACGGCGGCCATGACCGCGCTCGATATCCGCGAGAGCTGCGAAGCCTTGCGCGAGCTGAACGAGATGCATCGCGCGATGCAGCTGGAAGCGGAAAACGAGGCCCCGGTCACAGATACCCGAGGACGAGCGGCGCAAGATCGCGCTGTTCACCAACGTCCAGCCCGAGGCGGTGATTTCCGCCGTCGATGCCGACAGCATCTACAAGATTCCGGCGCTGCTGCACGACCAGATGCTCGACGGCATCGTCTGCCACAAGCTCAACATCCTGGCGAAGGCGGCTAATCTGTCGGTATGGACCAATCTGATCGACGCTCTCGAACATCCGCAGCATGAGGTGAACGTCGCCTTCGTCGGCAAGTACGTCGATCTCACCGAGTCCTACAAGTCGCTGACCGAGGCGCTGATCCACGCCGGCATCCATACCCGCAGCAAGATCAAGATTCATTACATCGATTCGGAAGACATCGAAACGAACGGCACCGCCGGTCTTGGCGGCATGGACGCCATCCTCGTGCCTGGCGGCTTCGGCAAGCGCGGCACCGAGGGCAAGATCGCGGCGATCCGCTATGCGCGCGAGCACAAGGTGCCCTACCTCGGCATCTGCCTCGGCATGCAACTGGCGACCATCGAGTTCTCGCGCCACGTCGCGGGTCTCGCCGGCGCCAACAGCACCGAATTCGATCCCGACACGCCGCACCCGGTGGTGGCGCTGATCACCGAATGGCTCGACCGCGAAGGCCGCGTCGAGCGCCGTGACGCCAACTCCAACCTCGGCGGCACCATGCGCCTGGGCGCGCAGCGCTGCCCGGTCAAGGCCGGCACGCTGGCGGCGAAGATCTACGGCAGCGAGGTCAACGAGCGCCACCGTCACCGCTACGAGGTGAACAACGTCTATGTGCCCAAGCTCGAAGCCGCGGGCATGGTGATTTCGGCGCGCACGCCGACCGAAGACCTGCCGGAGATGATGGAGCTGTCGGCCGAGCTGCACCCCTGGTTCTTCGGCGTGCAGTTCCACCCCGAATTCACGAGCAATCCGCGCACCGGGCATCCGCTGTTCATCGCCTATGTGCAGGCCGCGCTGGCGCGCAAGGGCAAGCTATGAAGCTTTGCGGTTTCGAGGTCGGCAGCGACCGGCCCCTCTTTCTCATCGCCGGCCCCTGCGTGATCGAATCGCGCCAACTGGCATTGGACACGGCCGGGCAGATCAAGGAAATCTGCGCGGCGCTCGGCGTGCCTTTCATCTACAAGTCGTCCTACGACAAGGCCAACCGCAGTTCCTCGCAGTCCTTCCGCGGACTCGGCATGGAGCAGGGCCTGGACATCCTCGCCGAGGTGAAGCAGCAGATCGGCGTGCCGGTGCTGACCGACGTGCATACCGAAGCCGAAGTGCCGGCCGTGGCGGCGGTGGTCGACGTGCTGCAAACCCCCGCCTTCCTCGCCCGCCAGACCGATTTCATCCAGGCCTGCGCGGCTTCCGGCAAGCCGGTGAACATCAAGAAGGGCCAGTTCATGGCGCCCGGCGACATGAAGAACGTCGTCGCCAAGGCCAAGGAGGCCAATGCCGGGGCAGACAGCATCATGGTCTGCGAGCGCGGCGCTTCGTTCGGCTACAACAACCTCGTCTCCGACATGCGTTCGCTGGCCATCATGCGCGAGACCGGCTGTCCCGTCGTCTTCGACGCCACGCATTCGGTGCAGTTGCCGGGCGGGCAGGGCACGACGTCGGGCGGTCAGCGCGAGTTCGTGCCGGTATTGGCGCGGGCGGCCGTGGCCGTGGGCGTCGCCGGGCTGTTCATGGAGACGCATCCCGATCCGGCGCAGGCCTTGTCGGACGGCCCGAACGCCTGGCCCTTGCCCAAACTGCACGCCCTGCTCGAAGACTTGCGCGAACTCGACGCCTTGGTGAAGCAGCGCGGCATGGCCGCGTTTCCCTAGTCTCCGGGAGCGCCGCATGAGCAAGCCCGCCTACATCGTCGTCGACGCCCGCAGCAGCGACCCGCAGCGCATGGCCGAATATCGGCGCCTGTCGCAGATCGCGGTCGACAAGTTCGGCGGCCGGTTTCTGGTGCGCGGCAACCCCTATGAAGTGTTGGAAGGGAACTGGCAACCGCAGCGGCTGGTGGTGGTGATGTTCCCGGATCTGGAGGCGGCGAAGGCGTTCTACGATTCGCCGGAATACCTGGCCGCCCGCCAGGCGCGCGCGGGCATCGCGGATTTCGACATGTTGCTGGTCGAAGGTTATTGACTCACCTTACACAAGGAAAACCACATGAGTGCCATCGTTGATGTCGTCGCCCGCGAGATTCTCGACTCGCGCGGCAATCCCACCGTCGAAGCCGACGTTCTGCTCGAATCCGGCGTCATGGGCCGCGCGGCCGTGCCTTCGGGTGGAGCTGCGCGGTGGCGACGCCAAGCGTTACCTGGGCAAGGGCGTGTTGCAGGCCGTGGAGAACGTGAATACCGAAATCTCCGAAGCCATCATCGGCCTCGACGCCGAAGAGCAGGCTTTCATCGACAAGGCGCTGATCGACCTCGACGGCACCGACAACAAGTCGCGCCTCGGCGCCAACGCCATTCTCGCCGTCTCCATGGCTGTGGCCAAGGCGGCGGCCGAAGAAGCGGGCCTGCCGCTCTACCGCTATTTCGGCGGCAGCGGCGGCATGCAGATGCCGGTGCCGATGATGAACGTCATCAACGGCGGCGCCCATGCCAACAACAATCTCGACATCCAGGAATTCATGATCCTGCCGGTCGGCGCCCAATCCTTCCGCGAAGCCCTGCGCTGCGGCGCCGAGGTGTTCCACGCGCTGAAGGGCCTGCTGCAGCAACGCGGCATGCCGACCACGGTCGGAGACGAGGGCGGTTTCGCTCCCAACCTGCCCGGCCACGAAGCCGCGCTACAGCTTTGCATGGAGGCGATCGACAAGGCCGGATACCAGGCCGGCCAGGACGTGCTGCTCGCGCTGGATTGCGCAAGTTCCGAGTTCTTCAAGGACGGGCGCTATATGCTCGAATCGGAGAATCTGCAACTCTCCTCCGGCCAGTTCGCCGACTACCTCGCCGCCCTGGCGGACAAGTATCCGATCATCAGCATCGAGGACGGGATGGCCGAGAACGACTGGGACGGCTGGAAAATCCTGACCGAGCGCCTCGGCCGTAAAATCCAGATAGTCGGCGACGACCTGTTCGTCACCAACACCAAGATCCTGCGCGAGGGCATCGCCGAGGGCGTGGCGAATTCGATTCTGATCAAGGTCAACCAGATCGGCACGCTCACCGAGACCTTTGCCGCCATCGAAATGGCCAAGCGCGCCGGCTACACGGCGGTGATCTCGCACCGCTCGGGCGAGACCGAGGACACCGTCATT
>JACRPB010000013.1 GCA_016214175.1 Rhodocyclales bacterium | reverse complement strand
CTCGTCGCCGGAGCACATCGAGTCCAACACCGTCGCCCAGGCCATCGACGCCGCCCAGCAGGCGCGCCTGGCGGCGATGCGCGACATCATTTCCGGCGCCCCCAACGGCGAGGCCGTGGCGCTGCTGAAGGCAATGCTCAAGCAGCAGCGCATGACCCTCGACCAGAACGCGATCCACCCCGACGAGGAACTCGCGCCCGGCTGGCGCGACGGCGGCTATCCGTACAAGAACCTGATGACGCGCAGCACCTACGAGCGCGAGAAATACCGGCTGCAGGTCGAGCTGCTCAAGCTGCAGGCCTGCGTCAACGAGACGCGGCAGAAGGTTGGGATCCTGTTCGAGGGCCGCGACGCCGCCGGCAAGGGAGGCACCATCAAGCGCTTCATGGAACACCTGAATCCGCGCGGCGCGCGCGTCGTCGCCCTGGAAAAGCCGTCCGAGATCGAACGCGGCCAGTGGTACTTCCAGCGCTACGTGCAGCACCTGCCGACCGCGGGCGAGATCGCGCTGTTCGACCGCTCCTGGTACAACCGCGCCGGCGTCGAGCGCGTCATGGGCTTTTGCAGCGACGGCGAATACCAGGAGTTCATGCGCCAGGCGCCGGAATTCGAACGCATGATGGTGAGGAACGGCATCCACCTCATCAAGTTCTGGTTCTCGGTCAGTCGCGACGAGCAACGCCGTCGCTTCAAGGAACGCAAGGTGCATCCGCTCAAGCAGTGGAAGCTCTCGCCGATCGACCTCGCCTCGCTCGACAAGTGGGAGGACTACACCAAGGCCAAGGAAGCGATGTTCTTCTACACCGACACCGCCGATGCGCCCTGGACCGTGATCAAGTCCGACTGCAAGAAGCGCGCGCGCCTCAACGCCCTGCGCTACATCCTGCACCGCCTGCCCTACGCCAACAAGGACACCGCGCGCATCGGCCCGCTCGACTCGCTGATCGTCGGCCGCGCCAACGTGGTGTACGAGCGCGGCGAAAAGCAGGGCGTGCCGATACTCTGATTACAACGACCGTCGGCTGCCGCGCGTCTCATCGAAGCGCGTCGCATAGGGCGCCATCCAGCGCCGCGCGAAGGCGGCCATGTTCGGATGCCAGATCGGCACGGTCCACATGCCGGTATCGAGCCCCGCCTGAGGCATGCGCGCCACCGACTCGTTGTAGAGCAGCAGGATGCGGCCCAGGCGCTGCAAGCGGCGGTGCATGAACGAGCAGGTGTAGCGCAGCACGTGGCCGACGCGGTGGTTGATGGTCCAGCCGACGACCTTGCCGTCCACCTTCAAGGCCAGGCTGGTGGTCGGTTCGCAGCCGGCCTCATGGTTGAACGGATAGAGGTCTTCGGGTATCCACGCTTGCACCGACTGTGAATCGACGATGCCCGCACGCTCGACTTCGGTCAGATCCAGCCAGCGCACGATCCGCATGTTTTCCGCCAAGGGATAGTCGCGCATCCAGGGTGCAGCGCGGATCGATTCGAGCGTCGCCTGCACCACCAGCATGCGCGTCTCGGGTGGCGTCCAGCCGGCGCGTGCAAACAGCGCTTCGACGGCGGGCGTCGTCGGCTGCCCGGTCATGTAGGTGGCGCGGACCTCGGCGCGGCCCTGCTGCCGGCAAATGTCGGTGAACGCGGCGAGCACGCCGGCGGCCACGCCTTGGCGGCGCGATTCCGGCCGCACGTAAATCGACATCAGTTCGGCGGCGCTCTGGCCGCCGTCGCCGTTGGCGGCGACACCCAGCGCCAGCCCGAGCGGACTTCCCGCCGCGTCGTCGGCCGCCACGGCCATGGCGCCGCCGTCGCCGAGTCGGCGGAGCAGGTGCCGCAGCGCCGGAAAGGTAAAGCTGCCGTAGCCCCAGCGCGAGTCGGCGTCGAGGGGGCGATACAGGACGTTTGAATTGAGCGACATTGCAATCCTTTCCATCGATCCGGATCAGGGCTTGTCCCTGAACATCCGCAGCAACCATTGAAAATCGGCCTGCGCGGCGGCAGCCACGGCGTCGAGCTGCTCGTCGTCGAGTTCGCCGTCGTTGGCGGCCACAAAGCGGCGGAACCGCGCGTACAAGTCCTCGCTGAGAATCGCGTCGACCGCCTCCGGCGACGGTCGCGCGCGCTCGAAATGGCGGGCGTATGCCTTCAGTGCCAGATCGAGCGCGTCGTCGGCCGGCGGGGATGCCTCGAAATCCTTCATGTCCCTGAGTAACGTCCGCGCGCCAGGAGTTGCATCGAGCGTGAATAAAGTCCAAAGCCCATGCAACCAAAACGGTCGGCCTGTTACTCAGGTGTATTCAAGGCATGCGCTTGGCTTATGGCTGACAAGACGCCATCCAGGCCGCGCCATGAATCCTTCGCTGTCGTCAATCAATCTTGGAGCACTCCACATGTCACAAGCACAAATCGAGCAATTCGCCAGCCGCGTCAAGAACGATCCGTCGATTTTCAACAAGCTGACCGCGGGCACGCAAACCCCCGACGAGTTCATCGACAAGGCCGTCGCCATCGGCGCCGAAAGCGGCTTCAGCTTCACCCGCGACGAAGCCGACGGCTGGATCAAGACGCAGATCGCGGCCAAGGCCAACGGCGAGCTGTCCGACCTGCAACTCGAAGGCGTTGCCGGCGGCAAGGGTGTCTCGGTCAACGTCAACGACGCCGTCAACGACTACTTTCAGGCGATGACCCCGGTCGCCCACTGGTTCATGAGCTGGTAAGCCACCGCTGGTGGCGCGGAAACCGCGGCGGAGCCACGGTTTCCATTTTTGTCACAACCTAGGAGATATCACCATGTCGCAAGCACAAATCGAGCAATTCGCCAGTCGCGTCAAGAACGACCCGGCCATGTTCAACAAGCTTACCGCGGGTACGCAAACTCCCGACGAGTTCATCGACAAGGCCGTCGCCCTCGGCGTCGCCACCGGATTCACGTTCTCGCGCGCCGAGGCCGACGGCTGGATCAAGAGCCAGATCGAGGCCAAGGCCAACGGCGAACTGTCCGACCTTCAGCTCGAAGGCGTGGCCGGCGGCAAGGGCGTCGCGGTCAACCTCGACGACGCCGTCAATGAAGTCTACGGCGCCATCGACACTGCCGCGAATGCGGTCGTCAACTGGTTCGCCAGCTGGTAAGCCATTTCAACCAGGGAGGATTCAGCATGTCGCACGCACAAATCGAGCAGTTCTACGGCCGCGTCAAGAACGATCCGGCGCTATTCAACAAGCTGACCGAGGGCACGCAGACCCCCGACCAGTTCATCGACAAGGCCGTCGCCCTCGGCGCCGCAACCGGCTTCACGTTCACGCGCACCGAAGCCGATACCTGGGTCAAGGGCCAGATCGAGGCCAAGGCCAACGGCGAGCTGTCCGACCTTCAGCTTGAGGGAGTCGCCGCGCGCGGCGTTGCCGAGCCCGTGCCGGCTCGGCAACGATTTAAGGATAGATCGATGAATATTCATGGCAAGCATCTGATCATCGCAGCCTACGTGCTGGCCGCCGGGATTCCCGTCTTCGCGGGCGACCAGGAGTTGCGGACGACGGTTTCCATCGACGACAAGTCGCCATCGCTGGAACAGGTCGAGACGGCGCTCTTCCCGCGGCAGTTGGACGCGCAAAAGAAGGAATGCGCGCAGCTCGAACAAGTCGGCCTGCGTTGCCAAAGCGTGCTGCCAAAGTCGTCGCTGGATTCCATTCAAGTAACTTTTGCGCGTGGTTCCGCGAAGCTGACGGCCGAAGGCAAGGAGTTTCTCGACATCGTCGGCAAGGCGCTGCAAAAGCGGGAAGGAACCTGGACGTCGCTGGCCATCGAAGGCCATACCGACGCCTCCGGCTCGCCCGAAGTCAATCGCAAGCTTTCGCAGGCGCGGGCGGATGCGGCCAGGCAATACCTGCAAACCGCGTACAAGTTGAAGAACATCGACACGGTGGGACGCGGCTCGGGCCATCTGCGCGACGACGCCAATCCGACCGCAGAAGTGAATCGCCGGATTGAATTCGTTCCGAACTGGTGACGGTCCGCGCCTGACCGATGTCGTATCGAGAGGACAGGTGGCAAATCATGAAATTTCTAGTTTCGCTTTTCGGCATGTTGCTCGCGGGCGCCGTATTCGCGCAGGCCGACGTCGGGCTCGTCAATCAGGTGGCGGGAAACGTGACCTACACGTCCGGCAAGGATGCCGCGGCGCATGGAATTCTGGCCTATGGGCGAGTACGGCACGGCGACAGAATCGCCCTTCCTGCCGGCGCGGAACTGAAGATCAGCTATTTTTCCGGCAATCGACAAGAAGTATGGAAAGGTCCGTCTGCTTTCGTCGCCACGACGAACGGCGGCGAACTCCTCAAAGGTAACCAGCCCGAAGTCAGCCGACTGCCGGGGGTCGTTGCGCAAAAGCTGGCACGCATTCCGGAACTGATGGGCACGTCGCGGGTCGGAGGTATCGTCGTCAGGAGCCTGACCGTCAAGCCGGACGCCGCGCAACGGGAGAAGGCAGTCGCGGAAGCGATGTCCGCCTATGAAACCCTGCGGGCGAAAAGTGCGGAAAGCGACGTCACGCCCGAGTTGTTCCTCATCGGCGTGCTGATCGACAACGAGATGTATGCCGAGGTCAAATGGGTCGCTCAAGAGATGATCAAGCGCCAGCCGGACAACGAGGAACTCCGCAAGTTCGCGGCCTGGGCACAAGCCCAGAAGAGCACCCCCTAGTTTCGGCTCCGAACTACACGCGCCCGGCGAGCACCTCGAAATGTCCGGGCGCGACGAGTTCGCGCAGTTGCCGCCGCGCCCGGCTGACGCGGCTTTTGACGCTGCCGACGGGCTCGCCGAGCACGGCGGCGGCTTCCTCGTAGGGCATGCCTTCGATGGCCACCAGCATCAGGCTTTCGCGCGCCTCGGGCGCTAGCTTGCCGAGGCCGGCGGCCAGCGCTGCCATCGCCGCCGCATGCGCGGCGATGTATTCGGGATTGCCCGACCCGGCTCCGGTCTGCGGCGTGGCCAGTTCAAGATCCGGCGGCAAGGCGTCGATGTCGGTTTCGATCAGGCGCCAGGGCGAGCGGTTGGCGTAGTTGCGCACCAGATTGAGGGCGATGCCGGTGAGCCAACTCAGGCATTTGGACTCGCCGCGAAACTTCGCCAGGTTCAGATAAGCCTGGAGAAAAACATCCTGCGTCAGTTCCTCGGCTTCGGCGGCGGAAATCGCGTGCTTCAGCAGGAAGCAGTAGATGCGGCGGTGATGCCGCTCCACCAGTTGGCGGAACGCGCTGGCGTCACCGCCCTGAGCGGCGACCACGAGGGCGGCGGCGTCGGCTGGCGGGCGCAGGAGGGCGAGGGCGACCTTGTTCATTCTCAGGCGATCTGCCGCCGCGCCAGTTCGGCGAAGAGGCCCGGCTGTTCGAGCAGTTCGTCGTAACGCCCCGATTGCACCAGGCGCCCGTCCTTCATCACCAGGATGCGGTCGGCCTTGACGACGGTGGACAGCCGGTGAGCGATGACGATGCGCGTCGCCTTGAGGCGCTCCAGGCTTTCCGAAACGACGGTCTGGGTGCGGTTGTCGAGCGCGCTGGTGGCTTCGTCGAAGTACAGGATGCGCGGCTTGGCGACGATGGCGCGCGCGATGAGGATGCGTTGGCGCTGTCCGCCCGAGAGCGTGCTCGAACCTTCGCTGATGACCGTGTGCAGCCCCATCGGCATGTTGTTGATGTCTTCTTCGAGGCCACACAGCCGCGCCGCGTCCCAGACTTCGTCGAGACTCACCGCCGAGGTGCCGGCGATGTTGGTGAAAATGTCGCCGGCCATCAATTGCCCGGCTTGCAACACGACGCCGAGCTGCCGGCGCAACGCATTGACGTCGAGGTCGAGCAGGTTGTGGCTGTCGTAGCAGAGCGAGCCGGCGTTGGGACGCTCGAAGCCCATCAGCAGCCGCAGCAGCGTCGACTTGCCCGAGCCCGACGGCCCGACGACGGCGACAAATTCGCCGGCGCGAACGTGGAAGGAAACGTCGCTGAGCACCGCCGGCCCCTCGCCGTAGGCAAAGCCCAGCTTCAGTACTTCGATGTCGCCGGTGAGTTCGCCAACGGCCACCTTGCTGGCGTCGACTTCCGGCGGCGTTTCCAGGATCGGCCGCGTGCGTTCGTAAACCGGGACGATGTTGAGCAGGTTGAGCGCCGTCTGCGACAGTTCCATCATGGCGCCGAAGACGGTGCCGAAGGCGGCGTTGAAGGCGATGAATTCGCCGGTGGAGAGCGCCGCCTGTTCATCCTTGAAGATCACCATGCCGATCATGGCGAACAGGGCCGCGTTCACCAGCACGCCGTAGCCGGCGTAGAAGGTCTGCTCGACGTTGCTGAGCGCCGTCTTGCGTACCATGAGGCCGCGCAGGTAAGTGTATTGCGCGCCCCAGTTGGCGAAGGCGCGGCCTTCGGCGGCGCAGACGCGCAGCTTGACGATACCGGTCAGGTATTGATAGACCATGCCGGAAATCTTCCCCGACAGGGTGGCGAACTTCCGTTCGCAACGCAGCTTGAGATAGCCCGTGGCCGCCGTCACCAGCAGCGCCAGGACGATGAGGCCGATAGCGACGAAAGCCAGCTTCGAGTTGTAATAGAACAGCAGGACGATGTTGAACGACGAGAACACGCCCGTCAGGATCGAGGTCATCACCGC
>JACRPB010000025.1 GCA_016214175.1 Rhodocyclales bacterium | reverse complement strand
CGCCTTGCCGGCGAGATATTGCTTCGGGCAGGGGACGTCGGCGACGCCGAGCGCGGCAGCGGCATGCAGGGTCCACGCCGGATCGGCCAGATGCGGGCGCGCCAGCGCGCAGAGATCGGCGCGGCCGGCGGCGATGATGGAATTGACGTGGTCGGGCTCGAAGATGTTGCCGACGGCGATGGTGGCGATGCCGACTTCGTTGCGGATCTGGTCGGAAAACGGCGTCTGGTACATGCGGCCGTAAACGGGCTTGGCGTCGCGCGTGGTCTGGCCCGAGGAGACGTCGATCAGGTCGGCGCCGGCGGCCTTGAAGGCGCGCGCCATCGCTACCGCGTCCGCGGCGGTATTGCCGCCCGGCGCCCAGTCGTGGGCGGAGATGCGCACGCTGATCGGCTTCGCCGCCGGCCAGACGGCGCGCACGGCGGCGAAGACTTCGAGCGGATAGCGCAGGCGGTTCTCCAGCGCGCCGCCGTACTCGTCGTCGCGGCGATTGGTGAGCGGGCAGAGGAAGGACGACAGCAGGTAGCCATGCGCGCAATGAAGTTCGAGCAGGTCGAAGCCGGCCGCATCGGCGCGGCGCGCGGCGGCGACGAAGTCGGCCAGTACGACATCCATGTCGGCGCGCGTCATCGCCCGCGGCACCTGGTTCTGCGGCCCGTAGGCGACGGCGGAAGCGGCGAGCAGCGGCCAGTTGTCCGCCGCCAGCGGTTCGTCGATGGCCTCCCAGCCGCGCTGGGTCGAACCCTTGGGACCGGCATGGCCCAACTGGATGCCGATCTTCGCGCCTTCGCAGGCATGCACGAAATCGACGATGCGCTGCCAGCCGGCGGCCTGGGCATCGTTCCAGAGCCCGGCGCAGCCCGGCGTGATGCGTGCCTCGGGCGCGACGCAAGTCATCTCGGTCATCAGCAGCGCGGCACCGCCGAGCGCGCGGCTGCCCAGGTGCACGAGCAGGAAGTCGGAGGGCAGGCCGTCGTCGCACGAGTACATCGCCATCGGCGAGACGACGACGCGGTTCTTCAGCGTCAGACCGCGCAGCGCGAAGGGCGTGAACATCGGCGGGATCGGCGCCGCCGGCAGGCGATGGCGCACCGCGAACCAGGTCTCGAGTTCGGCCACATAGCCGGGATCGCGTTGCTTGAGATTGTCGTGGCCGATGCGCTGGCTGCCGGTGAGCAGCGAGTAGGCGAACTGCTCGGGTTCCAGATGCACGTAGCGCGCGACGTTCTCGAACCATTCCATGCGGTTGCGCGCCGAGCTTTGCAGCTTCAGCGCTTCGAGTTCGCGTTGCTGCTGGTAGAGCGCCAGCGCCTGCTCGACATCGCCGGGGTTGGCGGAAATCGTTTGCGCCAGCGCGATGGCGTCTTCCATCGCCAGCTTGGTGCCGGAGCCGATCGAGAAGTGCGCGGTGTGGGCGGCGTCGCCGATCAGCACGATGTTGCGGTGATGCCATTTCTCGCACAGCACGCGGTTGAAGTTGAGCCAGGCCGAGCCGCGCAAATGGCGCGCGTTGCTCATCAGCGCGTTGCCCTGCAGGTGGTCGGCGAACAGCTTTTCGCAGAAGGCGATCGAGGCCGCCTGGTCGGCCTGGTCCAGCCCCGCGGCGCGCCAGGTCTCCTCGCGGCATTCGACGATGAAAGTGCTGGTGTCGTCGTCGAACTGGTAGGCGTGGGCCTGGAACCAGCCCCAGGGACTGTCCACGGTGATGAAGGTGAAGGCGTCGAGTTTCAGGCGGGTGCCGAGCCAGATGTAGCGGCACTTGCGCACGTCGATGTCGGGCTTGAAGTGGGTCGCGTACTTGTTGCGCACCAGGCTGTTCACGCCGTCGGCGGCGACGATCAGATCGGCGCCGCTAAGCTGCGCGTCGTCCTCGACATAGGTCTCGAACTCCTGGCGCACGCCGAGCGCGGCGGCGCGCTGCTGCAGGATCGCCAGCAGGCGCTTGCGCGCGATGCCGCAGAAGCCGTGGCCGCCGGAGACGATGCGCCGGCCCTTGAAGAAGACCTCGCAATCGTCCCAGTGGTGGAAGCTGCGCTCGATCTCGGCATAGCTGGCCGAATCGGCGGCGGCGAAGTTGCCGAGCGTGGCGTCGGAGAAGACGACGCCCCAGCCGAAGGTGTCGTCGGGACGGTTGCGCTCGTAGACGGTGATGTCGTGCGCGGCATCGGCCAGCTTCGAGTTGATGGCGAAGTAGAGGCCCGCCGGGCCGCCGCCGAGGACTGCGATTTTCATGGCCCGTCGCGCAGCCGGTTCTTGTCGATCTTGCCGACCGCCGTCTTCGGCAGCGCATCGACCAGGGTGAGCTGCGCCGGCAGCTTGTACTTGGCAAGATAGGTCCGGCAATGTTCGAGCAGTTGCTCGGCGTCGGCCGTCTCGTCGGGGCGCAGCGCGACGTAGGCATGCACGGCTTCGCCGCGATACGCATCGGCGACCGCGACCACGGCGGCCTCGCCGACGGCCGGGTGGCGGTAAAGCACGTCCTCGATTTCGCGCGGAAAGACGTTGTAGCCCGAAACCTTTGCCATTTCCTTCTTGCGGTCGCGGATGTAGAGATAGCCGTCGGCGTCGAACTCGCCGATGTCGCCGGTATAGAGCCAGCCGCCGCGCAGCGCCTGCGTCGTCTCCTGCGGCAGGCCGCGGTAGCCGGCCATCAGTTGCGGGCCGCGCACGCGGATCTCGCCCTTCTCGCCGGCGGCGAGCACGCGTTCGCCGGCTTCGAGGTCGACGATCTCCACTTCGGTCTGCGGCAGCGGCACACCGACCGAGCCGGGCTTGCGCACGCCGACCAGCGGATTGAAACTCACCACCGGCCCGGCTTCGGTCTGGCCGTAGCCTTCGCACACGGGCGCGCCCGTCGCGGTCTCCCAGCGCTTCAAGAGTTCCGCCGGCAGCGGGCCGGCGCCCGAGTACGAGAGGCGCAGGTCGGCGAAGGTGGCATGGCCGAAATCGGGATGGTTGAGCAGGCCGGTGAACAGCGTCGGGCTGCCGGCGAAAATCGTGATGCGTTCCTTGGCGATGGTCTCGAATACGCCTTCCGGCGTGTAGCGCGGCAGGATCACCAGCGTGCCGCGCGCGAAGGCCATATTATGCAGGCACATGGCGACCGCATAGACGTGGAACAGCGGCATGACGCACAGCAGGCGTTCGCTCTCGGGCCGCACCGGCAGCAGCGTCTCGCGCTGGCTGACGTTGGTCGCCACGGCACCGTGCGTGAGATCGACGCCCTTGGCGCGGCCCGTCGTGCCGCCCGTGTATTGCAGCGTCGCCAGTTCGGCTTCCTGCGGCAGCGGCTGCGGCAGTTCGGTGCCGGTGGCGTTGCGCCAGGTGATGAGGCGGCGCTCGCCGGCGCCGATGCAAATGCGGTGAATGATGCCGAGTTCGGCGGCCAGCGCTTCCATCATCGTGCGCTGCTCGACGGCATAGACCAGCACCTGCGGCGCGGCGTCGCGCAGCAGTTCGCGCAGTTCGTGTTCGGTGTAGAGCGGATTCAGCGGCGTCGCCTGCGCATGGGCGGCGTGGGCGCCGAAAATGGCGATGCAGATGTCGATCGAGTTGGGCAGCACGATGGCGATGCGGCCGCCGCCGGCGCCGAGAGCCATCAGCTCGCGGGCGAAGCCGGCGACGCAGCGCTGGTATTCGGCATAGCTCAGTCGTTCGCCGTTGCAGACCAGGGCTTCGCGGCGCGGCGCGGCGCGCGCGGCGGCGGCGAGCATGTGCACGACGCTCGGATAGACGGTCGGTGCCGTGCCCGGCGCGGCGGCCGGCGGCGCGGCATTGCCGGCGGCGAAAGTGCGCAGCGCCAATTCGAATTCGGCGATGCACTCGGCCGGCACTTCGCTGCCGCATTCGTAGCAGGTGTTGTGGATGCGGTCGAACCAGCGGCAGCCGCACTGGTCGCAGGCGAGTTCGGGCGCGCCGGTGGGATTGAGGAAAATCATCGGCAGGCTCCGAGGAAGGCCAGGCCCAGGGTGTCGAGGAACTCCTCGTAGCCGGCATCCTGCAATTCGAACTTGTTGCGCAGGACGAAGAACATGATGCTGCCCTGGCGGATCAGGCGCTTGATCGCCGACAGCGTATCGCCGCCGAGGGCCGACTGCATGGTGGCGATGGCGTCGTCGTCGGCGACGAACAGCAGGTCGACCTTGGCGTCGGCAAAACCCGGATAGCGCAAGAGGCTCGCCTGCATGCCGCCGCCGTCGGTGACCCACTTCATCATCTCGACTTCGCTCGCGCTGCCGACCAGTCCCGCCACGTGCTTGCCGGGCTGGATGCCCGAGCCGCTGCGTGGCACGAAGGCGACCGCCGAGCCGGGAATCATTTCGCTGAACAGTTCGCGGCAGCGGTCGAGCATCGCCTGCCAGGGGGCGAGGTCGCCGAAGGTGCTGGTCATTGCTTTGCGCATGGTGCGTGCGCCAATGGCGACGGGGGAGCGTCGCCGCTTCGTGTCCCCCGGCGGACAAGAGCGATAAGGCGTCCGCCTCCTCCTTTACCTACGCGTCGACGCCCCCCCATCACCCTTGGCGCGGGAGCCGCCGAGGGTGTGGCCACTGAAACCCTCGGGCGGTTCCGGCTCGTGCCGGTGGGGTGCCCTGCTGCGCGTAAGTAAAGGAGGAGGCGGGGAAGTCGGCCGCAGGCCGCCGCCGGGGGACATGGAGCGCAGCAGGGCACCCCGGCGGCACGAGCAAGCACCGACGTCGATAGAAGAGTGGGTCTAAGAAGCCTCATCCGATCCACCTCAAATCCGCACCCCCTGCCGATACCCCTCATGAATCGCCGCATCGAGCCCGCGCGCGATGACTGCGTCTCCCGCTCCGTGCAACTCGTCGATCATCCACTGGAACTCGTTGAACAGGTCGTGGTTGGCCTGGCGCGGTCCCGAGACCAGCACCGTGTCGGCGGCGACGAAAATCTCTTCGCCCTTGGCGTTCTTCACCGTCGCGCCTTCGGCCGTCACCTTGGTCAGCACAGACGAGGTCAGGGTGCGGATTTCGAGTTCCTCGACCCAGGCCGAGTGGCGCCACTTGAACGAGGGCATGACGTCGCCGGCGATGCGCTTTTCCTCTTCGACCAATACCACGTCGTGGCCCTGCTTCTTCAGCGATTCGGCGAGCGTGAGGCCGATCTTGCCGGCGCCGACCATGATGATGCGCTGGCCGGGCTTGACCTTGCCCTTGGCGACGTCGAGGGCGTCGACCAGGAGTTCGTGGCCGTCGAGGTGGCGATAGGCCTTCATGTCGGTGCGCGCGCCGGCGGCGACGATGCAGACGTCGAATTGGTGCAGGATGCTGCGCATGAACTTGGCGTTGGCTTCGGTGTTGAAACGGATTTCGATGCCGAGTTTCTTCGTCATGGTCTCGTAGTACTTGATCACCGAAATCAGGTCGTCCGGGCGCGCCAGGTCGTTGGCCGAGTAGCCGAGCAGGTTGCCGCCGATGCGGTCGCTCTTCTCGAAAATCGTCACCTCGTGGCCGCGCTGCTTGGCCGTGATCGCCGCTTCCATGCCGGCGGGGCCGGCGCCGATGATCATGATCTTCTTCGTCACCGCGGCCGGCGTGATGTGGTACTCGGGTTCGACCTCGTGACCGAGGGCCGGGTTCATGGCGCAGGTGTAGGGCAGGTCGCGGAACAGGCGCGACAGGCAGTTGAGCGAGCCGATGCAGCGCCGCACTTCGTCGAGCCGGTCTTCGGCCGCCTTGTGCAGCAGTTGCGGATCGGCCAGCATCGGGCGGCAGACTTCCCAGTAGTCGAAGACGCCGTCGGCGATGCACTGGTTGGCCATCACCGGATCGGGCAGGCGGTTGCCGAAAGTGATCAGCGTATTCGGGAACAGCTTCTTCGCCTTGGCCGAGAGATAGTTCCAGTGGCCGGGCGCGATGTCGCGGCCGATCGAGGACTCGGGCGCCTCCTGCCAGCCGACGGTGACGCTGATCATGTCCACGCCGCAATCGACGGCCTGCTGCATGAGTTCGAAACAGTCGTCCTCGCTGTTGCCGCCCCAGCGGTCCATCAGCTCGGCGCCGTTGAGGCGCACCACGAGCGGATTCTCGGGCGTCGCCTGCTTGATGGCGTCGATCAGCTCGCGCATGAAGCGGCCGCGGTTTTCGATCGAGCCGCCGTATTCGTCCGTGCGCTGGTTGGTGAAGCGCGAGTTGAAATTGGCGAGCAGGTAACCCATGAAGCTGGTGACCTCGGTGCCGTCGAAGCCGGCGCGGATGGCGCGCTTGGCGGCGTCGGCGTGCTGGACGACGATGGCCTTGATCTGCTCCTTGGTCACTTCCCGCGGCGGGCGGAAGTGGGGCAGGGTCTGCGGCACCACCGAAGGCTGGATGCAGTAGCCGAGGTCGATGCCGCCGTAGCGGCCGGCGTGCAGGATCTGCTGGATGGCGACGCCGCCGCCGTCGTGAATGTACTGGGCGATGGTCTCGAATTGCGGCAGGAACTTGTCGTCGAACAGCGCCACCTGGCGGAAGTAGGACTTGCCCTCGCCGAGCGGATCGGGATAGGCGCCCTGGTTGGTGATGATGCCGGCGTCGGTGGCGGCGATGACGCGCATGCGCGCCAGCTCGCGCGGCATGATGTAGCCGTCGCGCGTGTTGTAGTTCGAGACGCAGCAGGCGCCGTACTTGACCATGTTCTTGGTCTTGAACTTGCCGAACTGGCCGGGCTTGAATAGATGCGGCAGTTTCAATTCGCCGGGGCGGGTCATGCGTTTCTCCTCTGAATCTGAATGCGTGGTCTGGCGCTGAGCATTACGGCGTCTTCGTGAAATCCGGCTTGCGCTTTTGCTGGAAGGCGCTGATGCCTTCGCGCGCGGCCGCAGTGCAGGCGCTCGCGCCCCAGGCCTGGTAGCCGATTTCGAGCGCGGCGGCGAAAGTCTCGGCCGCGGCGGCGCTGCGTATCGCGTCTTCGAGAATGCCGATGACCTCGGCGCTCAGCGGCTGGCCGCTGGCGGCCTTGGCTTCGATCGGCGCGATGGGCGCGATGGCGACCGGGCCGTCGGCGATGCCGGCGACCTTGCCGGAAAGCTGCTTGACGCGCGCGATGGCGCTGCGCACCAGGCCGGCGACGTCGTCGGCCAGCGCGTCGACGATGCCCAGTTCATGGGCGCGCGCCGCCTTCAGCCGCGCCGCGCGGCGCAGCATGTCGTGGAACTCGGCCGCCGCGTGCGGCCAGCGGCGGTAGGGCACGACCATGGCGCCGATGCCGTGCACGATGCCGAGCGTGATTTCGGGCATCTGCATCCAGGCGCTCTTCAAGGCGACGATGCCGTGGCAGCGCATCGCCAGCTCGAAGCCGCCGCCGAGCGCCATGCCGTTCACGGCGGCGACGACCGGCTTCTGCATGCGGTCGAGATGCACCAGCAGGCGCGAACAGTCGCGCGCGTACTGCGCCGAGGCCGGGCCGTCGCCGAGCATGTCGACGAAGCGGCCGATGTCGCCGCCGGCGCAGAAGGCGCGGTTGCCGTAGCCGGTGAGGACGAAGCCGGCGACCTTGGGATCGTTCTCGAAGCGGCGGATGACGCCGAGAATCTCGTCCGTCATTTCGTCGTGCAGCGCGTTCATCGCCTCGGGCCGGCGCAGGGTGATGACCTTGACGCCGTCGACGTCGTCGACGAGCATGTGGCGCAGGAAGTTCTGGTAATGGGCGAAGGCTTTCAGCGGCGTCGGCATGCCGGCGCGCTCGTCCGAGAAGCGCTTCAGCACGCGGCCGCTGAAGGCTTCGCCGAGATCGCGCATCAAGTCGAGTGGGCCGCGCTTGAAGCCGAGCGCCTGGCGGCAGCCGAGGTCGAGATCGGCCGGGTCGCCGATGCGGCGGTCGACGATGTCCACGCTTTGCGAGAAGAGTATCCCGAGCAGGCGCTCGCGCACCGCGGTCGCGGTGGCGGCGTCCACCGCCACCGACTTGCCGGGACTCACCGTATGCCAGCGGTCGACCGAGCGGAACACCGGCGCCGGGCGGTAGTGCGCGCCTTCGAGTTCGGCTTGCAGCGTGTTGGTCTCGGTGATGATGGGATTGCCGTTGGCGAGGTTGAGGACGAAGAAGGGGCCGGCATGGACGAACTCGCCGGCGACGCTGTCGATTTCGGCCGCGGTCGCCCGGTCGAGCAGCAGCGCCGACTCGTTGCACCAGTTGTCGAAAATGCGGTCGAGCATGAAGCAGGCGACGTCGGCGGTGACCAGCGGAACCTTGCCGGTGCTGCAGAACAGCCAGCGCAGGTATTCGACGACTTCCGGCGCGGTCTTCTTCCAGCGCACGACCTCGACCACCGGGTTGCGCCAGGCCGGCGCAAAGAAGTGGGTCACCGTCGCGCGCTCCTTATGCTGGAGCTTGGCGAAAATCTGCGCCGCCGGCAGCGAACTGGTGTTGGAGGTGATCAGCGCGTCGGGCCGCACCACCGCCTCGACCGCGGCGAAAATCTTGCGCTTGAGCGCGATGTTCTCGACCAGCTTGCGCTGGCCGTCTTCACCGAAGGACTGCCACTGGCGTTCCGTGTTCGGATTGGAACGCACGAAGCCGGGCGCGATATTGTTGACGGTGATATTCCACGTGCCGAGTTCGTGGGCAAGCTGGCGGGTCAGGTTTATCTGCGCGGCTTTAGCAGCGGCATAGGCCTGAATGCCTGTCAGGCTGATAACCAGCCCCGCGCCGCTGGAGATGTTGATGAT
>JACRPB010000024.1 GCA_016214175.1 Rhodocyclales bacterium | reverse complement strand
CGGCCGCCGAACATGCCGAAGGTCGGCTGGCTGCCGAAGAGGCCGCCGACGGTGGCCGTGGCGTCGGCGGCGTGGAGGCCGGTGCGCAGCGTGTCGAGGGCGGTGGCCATGGTTACCGCATCGAGTTCGCGAGCGCCGCCGAAGATCAGTTGCAACTGCGCTGCGAAGCCCAGGGTGTTGCCCGCCGCCGGCCATTGCGACATCAGTTGCGGATAGGCGACGATCATGACGCAGAAGGCCGCCATCGCCGGGTTGAACGGGTTCTGGCCGAGGCCGCCGTAGAGATGCTTGACGACGACGACGGCGAACAGCGTGGCGACGACGACCATCCACCACGGCGCGATCGAGGGCATCGACAACGCAACGAGCCAGGCCGTGACCAGGGCACTGCCGTCGGAGACGAACAGCCAGACCGGCTTTTCGCGTAGCGACAGGATCGCCGCTTCGCCGGCCAGCGCGGCGACCGAGGCGAGCGCGATCTGCACCAGGATGGCGGCGCCGAAGAACCAGACGTAGGCCGCTAGCCCCGGCAACAGTGCGAGCACCACGCGCAGCATGACGCTGCGTACGCTGGCGGGCTGGCGGAAGTAGGGGGAATTGAAGGCGACGCTCATGACGGAACCTGTTGCTTGGCGCGTTCGACGGTAGCGGCGATCAGGGCCTGCTTCGCCTCGTCCTCGGGTGAGGTGGCCGCGGCGGCGAGCTTGGCCTTGGTCTCGGCGGCCTTGGCGGCGAGTTTGGCGGCCTTCTCCTGCTTCTCGCGCTCTTCGCGCGCCATGCGGAATTCGTAGCGGCTGGGCGGCGGGAACAGCGCCTTCGAGCCGACGGGGATGCAGTTGGTGGCCTTCACCACCGGCACGTCGGCCGACGGCATGGCGAAGCCCATCATCGGGCCGCCCATGATGATGCGGTCGCTGTCGGGCTTGGGGCCGGCCAGGGCGATGACGTCCCGCATCGGCGTGCCGAAGCGCACGACGTAATTGCGCGGACGGAGGACGTTGCCGGCGACGGTGACGACGCGCGAAATCAGCGGTTGCCCGAGTTCCAGCGCCTCATAGACACCGAACACGGTGCCGGTGTTGAAGCATTGCACGCCGTAGTCGGTGGAGCGCTTGCCGTGCGGCACTTCGATGCCGGTGAGGACGCGGATCAACTGTTTGGCGCCGCCGGCCGGGTAGCGCGTCGGCACGGCCACGATTTCGATGCGCTCGGCGCCGACCTGGGCGACGGCCGCGCGCATGGCGGCGATCGCCTCGGGCTTGTTGTCCTCGATGCCGATCAGCACCTGGCCGGCCTGCGTGAGGTCGCGGAGGATGGCGGCGCCGCGCACGATGCCTTCGCCCTGCTCGCGCATCTGCATGTCGTCGCAGGTAATGAACGGCTCGCATTCGGCGCCGTTGATGACCAGCGTATCGAGCTTGCCCTTCTTGCCCGGATTGACCTTGAGGTGCGACGGGAACACGGCGCCGCCGAGGCCGACGAGGCCGGCATCGCGCACGGCGTCGCGCACTTCGTCGGGCGACATCGAGCGCCAGGGCACCGGCTGGCGCTCTATCCATTCGTCCTTGCCGTCGGGCGCGATCACGACGCAAAGCGCAGAAAGGCCGGACGAGTGCGGCATCAGGCGCATCTCGACGGCCTTGACCAAACCCGAGGTCGAGGCATGTACGGCCGAGGAGACGAAGCCGTCGGGACCGCCGATGAGCTGGCCCTTCTTGACCGTTTCGCCGGCCTTGACGAGCGGATGCGGCACGCCGCCGATGCTCTGGTGCAGCGGAATCACGAGCTCGGCCGGCAAGGGCGCAATGCCGATCGGCTCCGCCAGCGACGGCTCCTTGTTGTAGGCCGGCTTGACGCCGCCGTGGAATTTGAACAACTGGCGCAGGCTGGCCATCTCTAAGCGGCTTTCCTGATCGCGACCACCGGATATTTCCACTTCCAGTTTTCGACGGTTTCCGCCAGCGGTTCCATGCTGATGCAATCGACCGGACAAGGTTCGAGGCAGAGTTCGCAGCCGGTGCACATACTCGTGACGACGGTGTGCATCTGCTTGGCGGCGCCGACGATGGCGTCGACCGGACAGGCCTGCATGCACAGCGTGCAACCGATGCAGAGATTCTCGTCGATGAAGGCGGCGCTCTTCGGCTTCTCGACGCCGTGTTCTTCGGACAGCGGCTTGTATTCCAGCAGTTGATGTCCGCCTCGCCTTTGGCGATGGCCTCGGCGTAAGGCTTGCAGCCGGGGAAGCCGCACTGGCCGCATTGGGTTTGCGGCAGGATGGCGTCGATCTTCTCGACCAGCGGGTCGCCTTCGACCTTGAACTTGATCGAGGCGTAGCCGAGGGCAGCCCCCAGCACGACGGCGCCCAGCGCCATGACCAGAATGGCGGCAAGCATCAGTGGTACTTGTCGAGGCCGGCGAAGCCCATGAAGGCCAGGCTCATCAGGCCGCCGGTGATGAGGGCGATGGGATTGCCGCGGAAATACACCGGAACTTCCGCGCCTTCGAGCCGCTCGCGCAGGCCGGCGAACAGGATCAGGGCGAGCGAAAAGCCGAGCGAGGAACCGAAGCCGAACAGCAGCGATTCGATGAAGCCGTGGTGCAGCGCCGGGCTCGTCTTCTGCACCACCAGCTCGGTGAACTGGACGATGGCGGCGATGGTGACGATGAAGGACAACGTGCGCAGGTAGTCGAGCCCGTAGGGCAGCAGCAGCCAGTGGTCGATGACGTAGCTGGTGCCGCAGCCAAGCGTGAGGACGAAGGTCGTCGCCGCGCCCATGCCGAGCGCCGTCTCCAGCTTCTTGGAGACGCCCATGAAGGGGCAGAGGCCGAGGATGCGGACGAGGACGACGTTGTTGACGAGAACGGCGCCTAGGAGGATGAAAATGTAGCTAGCCATAGCTGGAATGTGAATATTGAATCGAACCGGCGGCCTGCCGTTCGGACGTCAGAGTGCTCAAAGCGGCTTTTGCCTGCATCTCCTATTTGGACTAGCCGTGAGAGAAGCATCCTTGCGCCCAGGCAATCGTCCAGTCAGACGATGCAGCCGCCCCGACAAGCGGTAGTCTCGCAAGCATCCAAGATAGGCGGCG